>NZ_JBQCTZ010000423.1:0-1071 GCF_051963715.1 Neisseria sp. P0001.S005
AGACGGCTTACAGGTTCGGATTAGCTACCCGAACCGAAAAACGCCCATCTTGAAACGGCCTAAGTCATCAGACTGTAGAAAAGATGAAGAGGGCGTTTTTTTGTTGTCTGAAAATTGAGTAGCATCAAAGAACACACAAAAGTGTGAATCTGCATAGTAAGGGAAATTATGAGAAACGCTGTTGGTTTGGATATATCGCAAAATACCTTTGACGCTGCCGCTATTGTCAACGGTAAGCGCAAGCAAGCTCTGTTTGACAACAGTATCAACGGCTTTGAAAACTTCAAAGCCTGGCTTGACGGCTTTGACTGTGACTTGCATATCTGCATGGAAGCAACCGGCAATTATTTTGAAGATGTTGCCGATTATATCGGCCAGTTTTACACCGTTTCCGTTATCAACCCCTATAAAATCAGCGAATACGGCAAAAGCCGCTTTCATCGCACAAAAACAGACAAACAAGATGCAAGGCTTATTGCCGAATATTGCCATACGGCCATGCCCAAAGATTTACCCGCTCGGCAAAAAATAAGCATAGGTCACTACCGCTTGAAACGCCTATTGGCTCTATACGAACAGCTCAAAACCCAAAAGACCGCCCAAAAGAACAGGCTGAAAGTAGCTAAAGACGAATTTGTTCGAAAAATTCATCAAGTTCAAATCCAAGAATTGGATCAACACATTCAGCAAGTCGAAGCAGAAATACAGGCAATAACGAACGGCAATCAAGATTTGAAAACCGTTTCAGAAGTCCTACAAACCATTCCAGCCATTGGCAAACTAACAGCGGCCATACTCACAAATTATCTGCTTAGCGGCGACTTTAAAACCGCCAATCAATTCACCGCCTTTGCCGGCTTGAATCTGCAACAAAAAGAATCAGGAACCAGCGTAAAAGGTCGTTCAAGCATGACACGCTACGGAAACAGACGGCTAAAATCAGCTCTGTTCATGCCTGCTATGGTTGCGCTCAATAGGGATTACTTGCCCGATTTCGTTAAACGTTTAAAAGCCAAGAACAAACCAAAGATGCTGATATTAGGTGCGCTCATGCGTAAGCTGCTTGTCGTG
>NZ_JBQCTZ010000424.1:0-1068 GCF_051963715.1 Neisseria sp. P0001.S005
TTTTTTTTCCTATTACAACAGGAACATGGTTGCTAATCCCAAGAAAATCAGGAAGCCGCCGGAGTCGGTAACCGCGGTAATCAGCACCGAGCTGCCCAATGCCGGGTCGCGTCCGGCTTTGTCCATCATGACGGGAATGAGGACGCCGACGGTCGCGGCCAGCAAAAGGTTCAAGGTCATCGCGGCCACCATGACCAAACCGATGCCGATGTTGCCGTAGAGCAGCCATGAAATCACGCCCATTACCGTGCCCCAAATAATGCCGTTGACGAGGGCGACGCCGACTTCTTTTTTCAGCAGGCGGCCTGCCTGCGTACTGGTCATTTGTCCCATTGCCATGGCGCGGACGATCATGGTGATGGTTTGGTTGCCGGAGTTGCCGCCGATGCCGGCGACGATGGGCATCAGCGCAGCCAGTGCGACGATTTTCTCGATACTGCCTTCAAATGCGCCAATTACGCGGCTGGCGATAAAGGCGGTACACAGGTTGATGGCAAGCCACATCCAGCGGTTTTTCACCGAGTCCCAAATCGGGGCGAACAAGTCCTCTTCTTCTTGCAAACCGGCCATGTTAAACATGTCGGCTTCGGATTCTTCACGGATCACGTCCACCATTTCGTCAATGGTGATCCTGCCGATCAGCTTTTTGTTTTCATCGACAACCGGCGCGGTGACCAAGTCATAACGTTCAAACGCCTGTGCCGCTTCTTCCACGTCGTCTTCGGGACGGAAGCGCACGACATCGGTGGCCATCACGTCCGCCACCATGTCTTCGGGGTCGGCGACCAAGAGTTTGCGGATGGGCAACACGCCTTGCAACACGTCGTTTTCATCAACCACGAAAATCTTGTCGGTATGGTCGGGCAGGCTGTCGAAACGGCGCAAGTAGCGCAACACGACTTCACACGCCACATCGGCGCGGATGCTGACCAATTCAAAGTCCATAATCGCGCCGACTTGGTTATCTTCGTAAGACATCGCCGCTTTGACCTGCTCGCGTTCTTCTTCATCACGCGTTTGCAGCGCTTCGTACACCACTTGGTGCGGCAGGTCGTCTGCCAGTTCTGC
>NZ_JBQCTZ010000425.1:0-1068 GCF_051963715.1 Neisseria sp. P0001.S005
TGTTCTCCGCCATCCCTGTTATCGGTCCTGATTTGTCCACTTGGATCCGCGGTGACTTCAACGTTTCCGACGTTACTTTGAACCGCTTCTTCGCCCTGCACGTTATCGCAGTACCTCTGGTATTGCTCGGCTTGGTTGTGGCTCACATCATCGCCCTGCACGAAGTGGGTTCTAATAACCCTGATGGCGTTGAAATCAAGAAAAACAAAGACGAAAACGGTATTCCACGCGATGGTATCCCATTCCATCCTTACTACACCGTTAAAGACATCTTGGGCGTCGTTGTATTCCTGATTGTCTTCTGTTCTGTGTTGTTCTTTGCACCTGAAGGCGGCGGCTACTTCTTGGAAGCGCCAAACTTCGATGCAGCTAATGCGCTGAAAACACCTCCGCACATTGCTCCGGTATGGTACTTCACTCCGTTCTACGCAATTTTGCGTGCGATTCCTTCGATGGCAGGTACTCAGGTATGGGGTGTAATCGGCATGGGTGCAGCAGTTGTATTGATTGCCTTGTTACCTTGGCTGGATAAGTCACCTGTAAAATCTGTTCGTTACCGCAACAACTCTTTCAAAGTAATGTTGGCGTTGTTTGTTGTATCTTTTATCGGCTTGGGAATTTTGGGTGCGTTGGTAGCAGATGATACTCGTACAGCTTTTGCTCGTGCATTCAGTGCATTCTATTTCTTGTTCTTCATCGGTATGCCTTTGCATACAAACCCTAAATGGTTGGCTGAAAAAGCTGGTGGTATTAAATATTTAATCAGTCTGTTTGTTTATGCTGCCTTAATTATTTATAACCTGTATTTAGTTGCAGTCTTGCCAAATAACATCGTTAAGGCGTTCGTTCTGGCTTACACTGTTTTCTTTGCAGCTATTCCATTCCTGAATGCGTTTAATAGCGAAAAAGCTACGCCTGAACGCGTAACCATGAGCACTACTAAACAAAAAATTATGTTCTTTGTTTACGTCGGTATTACCGTTGTCGGTGCTTACTTGTTTGCAACCAATATCTGATGAGGGCAGCGAAAATGAAACAAACTCTGAAAAACTGGTTTGCTGCCTTATT
>NZ_JBQCTZ010000426.1:0-1047 GCF_051963715.1 Neisseria sp. P0001.S005
TCCTTTACTAAAGACAACCGCCTTTCCTATTCGAATTGGGTGCGCCCGATTTTGGTGGACAATGTCCGTTGTGTGGCAGTCGATAAAAAACTGGAAGAAGACAATCCGCAAATGTTCCGTTTCTTGATGGATTTTGCAGCGGATAACGATTTGCGCGTGATTGACTGCAAAGCCTTACTCAAAGAGCAGGAAAGCAAGCAGCAGGGCGAAGTGCCGGTCGAGCGCGTTTTGTTGGCGCAGGCAATTGAAGAAAAACACGCCGCCGAGCGTGGGGAAGCGGCCGATACCCAGCCCGAGCCTCAAGCTGCCGCGCCTGTGGTCGGCGTATTGCGTGAAATTCCGCCGGAAGAAACTGCGACCGCTTTTGCGGCATTAAGCATTTTGCGTTCTTCTTTGACCGATATCCACCGTTTTGTCGAACAAATCAACGAGCATCAGCGCAAGACTGGTTACCGCCTGTTGGGTATTTTTGAAGAAGGCAAACAAAATGCCGTGGCCGTATGCGGTTTCCATGCCGCGTACAACTTGGCCAGTGGTTACCATATCCATATTGACGACATCGTGACCATGCCTCAATGCCGCCAAAAAGGCTATGCTTCACGCTTGCTGGAAGAAGTACGCAAAATCGGTGCGGAAACGGGTGCGACCAAAATCCATCTGAATGTCCATGTGAACCATGACCGTGCAGGTGCGCATCGTCTCTACTTCAAAAACGGATTTGAAATTTGCGCTTACCATTTCCGTTGCGATCCGAAATAATTTTTGTGGAAAGAGAGAAATCAATGTTGAAGATTTTGACCGCAGCTGTTTTGACTCTGAGTTTGGCAGCTTGCGCATCAGGCAGCGGAGGCAGCTCGCAAATGTATGGTGAGATTAAGGCCGGTGTAGAAACCAGCCATCAACGTTGAGATATATAATGACAAGGCCGTCTGAAATAGGTTTTCCTGTTTCAGACGGCCTTTTTGCAGCTTGAGACCTTTGCAAAATTCCTTTCCTTCCAACAGCCGAAATCCAAACAAGGGTTTTCAGCTGTTTTCTCCTCCAATC
>NZ_JBQCTZ010000427.1:0-1044 GCF_051963715.1 Neisseria sp. P0001.S005
CGCATGGTTGTACGTCAACCTCTGGTTCTGACTGAAAATGCCGAATCTTTCGACATCAAAGTTAACGTAACCGGTGGTGGCGAAACCGGTCAATCCGGCGCTATCCGTCACGGTATCACCCGCGCCCTGATCGACTTCGACGCAGCCCTGAAACCAGCCCTGTCTCAAGCAGGCTTCGTTACTCGCGATGCTCGTGAAGTTGAACGTAAAAAACCTGGTTTGCGCAAAGCACGTCGCGCAAAACAATTCTCCAAACGTTAATACGTTTTCAGAATCGAATCAAAAAGCCTTGCTTTGCAAGGCTTTTTTCATTTATCAAACAATAATCCAATATCCCCGCAATATATGATGAAAACCCTGCTCCACTACGCCAAATCATTGCTTCAGGCTGTGATTCTCTTCATCTTCTTATCCCTGATTGTCGACTGGGTGCGCAAGCCTGACCAACCTTTGCAGTCGGCAGCACAAACACTGACTTTAACCAATGGTCAAACCACTTCCCTCCAATCCTTCAGCCAAAATCGGGTTGCCGTCGTTTATTTTTGGGGCAGCTGGTGTCGTATTTGTTCATACACATCATCAACCATAGAAAAACTGCACCAAGACAATATCCCAACACTGGGCGTAGCCTTGCGCTCCGGAAGTGACGCGGACATTGCCCACCATATGCAACAAAACAATCTATCCTTTCCAAACTTCAACGATTCAGACGGCCTGATGGCTCAAAAATGGAACATAGCCGTCACACCAACCATTATCATATTAAAAGATGGCAAAATGATTCATCACACATCCGGACTTTCTAGTTATATCGGATTAAAAATCAGAATTTACTTGGCAAATATCTTCGGCTAAATTCATTGAAAATCCACTAAAAATAGAAAATCTAAAGAATAATTTCACCTGAATATATTCAAACAATTCAATTTCATAAATAAATAAACTATCTCTTTCCCAATAACATATCATTTTGTTGAGATTATAAAGAAAATAGACTAAGATATAACCATAAGAACAATTGGAAACATTATTATCAAAACAAAC
>NZ_JBQCTZ010000428.1:0-1040 GCF_051963715.1 Neisseria sp. P0001.S005
AATTCTTTGATTATTATACCCGATACGCCTCTTTTTCTTCAAAAATCATTTGAAAAATAACAACAGGCCGTCTGAAAACAAGTATTTCGGTTTCAGACGGCCTGCATATTTTAAATATCAATACAACAATTTCTTGCGCGGCTTTTGCTCGCCACTGGATTTAATTTCTAACAAATTGAAATTCAGTATGCTCAAATCCAAGATGCTTTCAGAAGTGCATTGATCACCAAAAGCATTTTCATAAGTGGCCTTCAGTTTCAACACGCCGCCAAATGTCTGATCCGGCAATTCGGCAGCCAGCGCTAACATACTTGCAAACACGCTACCATACAATTCGCCCGATGCCAGCATCTCCACACCGCCGGAAAACATCTCCAAGCGCATAACTGCATCGGCAACCAGCTTGCTCGGCAAGTGATCAGGCAAAGGCTCTACTTCAAAATGCACATTCTTCGCCAAACCCTTACCGCTATTGCGGACAACCAAAACCAATAAATCCGTTTGACCGTCAGAACGCTGCAACGTCGCATGCAAAACAGGATGAATGCTCTCTTTTTGAATCAGCTGCTCACGATGCAACATCTTACTTTTTGCTTTGGATCGCGCAGAGACGACAGCCCAAATCAACCAAACCAATGCAATGGCAGAAATAGCAGTGACCAAAAGGGGAAGGTTGGTCAAATAGGCTTGCTGATTAAACCAAACTTGTGCTGCCAAAAATCCGGCAAAGAAAATCAAGACGTATAAAATTGGGGCAAACCGGCTTTGTATGGATGAGTGCATAAGTTTTCCTACATTTCGTATCGTGTTATAAAAATAATGCCTTTTGAGCAAATGATGTCATTAACTCAGAAGGCATTATTTTAACGTAATTTGCTTAATATCTTGCTTTTTATGAAACTGATATATCAAGCAGACAACTCAAACCGCACAGCTGTGTTTTCAGACGGCCTGAGAGTTTTATCAGGTGTAGGAAAACGTTGCGTTGTTTACACCACAGGTTGAGAAAAATAAGCCTGCAAGACCTCAAACGGCGTATC
>NZ_JBQCTZ010000429.1:0-1020 GCF_051963715.1 Neisseria sp. P0001.S005
CGTTACCGCCGTTTCGGGCTGTTTTGCCTTGTAGGGATTAAAGGGCAAGCCGTCTTTTATGTAGCTGATACAGGTTTTTTTGTCTATTTCTTTTATTTTTGTGCCTTGATCTGTATAGCAGTTACACGCTTTGTCTGACTTGACACAGGCAGACGGCCAAGGCATGACGGTTACTGATTTGTTCATGCCGTCGTAGATTGGGGCTGTTTCGGGTCGGTTTTCTATTCTTGGTTTGTAATCGTCTTCGCTTATGTGTGGTTTCGGCTGTTCTGCTTGGATTGTTTGTGTTTCGTAACGCCCCGTTGCTGTTTCTTGCGGTGTCTGCGTCGTTGTCGGCGCGCTTTCTGCCGTTTTGTTTGCTTCGGTGTTTTTGTCGGTGATTGGTGCTTCGCCTTCGAATCTGCTCCAAAATCCGCTAAACGACCAAATGCCATAACCAATCAGGCAAAGGGCGAGCGGGAACAGCATTAAAAGTTTGCTTTTTTTCGTCCTGATTTTGGTGTGTACTTCGGCAGACTTATACAGCCCATACACGCTTTTATCAAGCCTGTACACGCTGATTAGGGCTTCCCTAATGTTTGCCCTGCTTTCAGGGTCTTTTGCGCCACCTGTCGTCCATTCCATCTTACGACGCAGCCCTAAATTTGTCTTTCCTAAATGCGTGTGATGTTCTATCAGGCCGCGCAAATGGACATCTATCAGGCGGGGATGTTGGGTTATCAGAATGAAATCAAGACCACGGTGTCGGTGTGTTTCGAGTTCGGCGACGTAATCGGGCACTTTCGAGCCGCTGGGTCGCGGTCGAAATATGCGTTGACATTCGTCAACGACGATAATCGCACCCGGAGGCGCCCACTTCAGCCATGTCTGAATGCTTTCGCCTTCGGGTATATCGAAGTAATTTATTTTATCGTGGTCTAGGTCTTTGATTCCGTCCACAAAGATGGGGCGGTCTTTAAAGTCTTTGCGTTTAACAAGGTTGGAAACCGCATACAATGTTTTTCCCGCACCGGGAACGCC
>NZ_JBQCTZ010000430.1:0-1007 GCF_051963715.1 Neisseria sp. P0001.S005
AAGATTTGGCCGTCTGTAATCGAAATTACGTTGGTTGGTACGAATGCTGATACGTCACCGGCTTGGGTTTCAATAATCGGTAATGCAGTCAGAGAACCGGTTTTGCCTTTTACTTCGCCATTGGTCAGTTTTTCAACTTCGTTTTCGCTGACGCGAGCCGCACGTTCCAACAAACGGGAGTGCAGATAGAATACGTCGCCAGGATATGCTTCACGACCGGGAGGACGGCGCAACAGCAGGGAAATTTGACGGTATGCAACGGCTTGTTTAGACAAGTCATCGTATACGATCAGTGCATCTTCACCGCGGTCACGGAAGAATTCGCCCATGGTACAACCGGAGTAAGGGGCGATGTATTGCAGTGCAGCGGCTTCAGAAGCAGTTGCAGCAACCACGATAGTGTGTTCCATCGCGCCATGCTCTTCCAATTTGCGCACTACGTTGGCAATAGAAGATGCTTTTTGACCGATAGCCACATAAATACAGATAACGCCTGTACCTTTTTGGTTAACGATGGCATCCAGTGCTACGGCAGTTTTACCGGTTTGACGGTCACCAATGATCAACTCACGTTGGCCACGACCAACCGGAACCATTGAGTCAATGGCTTTCAGGCCGGTTTGCATTGGTTGGTCAACCGATTTACGCGCAATCACACCTGGGGCAATTTTTTCAATTGGAGCAGTCAATGTTGTATTGATTGGACCTTTACCATCGATAGGACGACCCAATGCATCAACTACGCGGCCAACCAGTTCACGACCGATCGGCACTTCCAAAATACGGCCGGTACAGGTAACTGTATCGCCTTCTTTAATGTGTTCGTACTCACCCAACACTACGGCACCGACGGAGTCACGCTCCAAGTTCATGGCCAGACCGAAAGTGTTACAGGGGAATTCGAGCATCTCACCTTGCATCGCGTCTGATAAGCCATGAATGCGCACAATGCCGTCTGTAACAGAAACAACGGTACCACGGGTACGCACTTCTGCATTGACGGACAG
>NZ_JBQCTZ010000431.1:0-989 GCF_051963715.1 Neisseria sp. P0001.S005
GTGGACATGAAGTGGTGTTCAATCATGCCGAGCCAGCCGGTCGGGGTTTTGCGGATGTATTCGGCTTCGGATTTGCCGGATTTGGCATCGTCGTCCAAATCAGAGAAGCTGACTTTTTGGAAGTCGCCTTCAGGGGTGTAAACCACCGGGCCGACGTAAGAGCGGGTGAAGTAGCCTTGACCTTCGGGTTCGCTGTTGTCGCGTACGATGCGGTAGTCCGCGCTCAGGTCGACAGGTTGGCCGTTGCTGTTGGTAATGTCAAAGCGGATGTTAACCAAGTAGCTGCCTTTGGTAAAAGTATAAACTTTGTCGATTTTCAGGCCGTTGGTTTCAGGTGCGCTCAGGCGGACTTCAACTTTGTCACCTTCCAAACTGTATTGTTTTTGTGGGGCGGTAAAGCTGATGCCTTTCAGAACGTTGTTGCCTTGAGCGTCCAAAAGTTCAGATTGGGCAACGTAGGTGTATTCCTTGCCGTCGTTAAACAGGACGAAAGGTTTGTGTTCGTCGCCGGTTGCTTTGTATTGCAAGAGGGTCAGCTGACGCAGGTCGCCGCTTTTCTCATCGATGACGGCTTTAACCGTGTCTGTGGTAACGGTAATGGGAGAGGCCGAGGCAAGCACGGCTTCGGCAGCGGCTTTTGCCGGAGCGGCGGCCGTTTGCTGTTGCGCGGCTTGTTGCGCCGGATTGGGTTTGGGGCTGGGAAAAAAATGTTCCCAGCCGGCAAAGATTGCCACTGAAATGGCAAAAAACGCCATTAGTCTTTTAAAATCCATAAGAGATTCCTGGAATTGACGGATAGGTAATCGAGATGAAAACTGCTTCAGACGGCATTATATAGAAACCGACGGGAAATTAAAGGAAATCGTGTTCTTTAAATGGTTGACAGCAGCATTATGGAACAGGGTCATGTCCGTGTCCGCCGAAAGGATGGCATCGTGCGATGCGTTTGATTGCCAGCCATCCGCCTTTGAATGCGCCGTATTTTTTGA
>NZ_JBQCTZ010000432.1:0-970 GCF_051963715.1 Neisseria sp. P0001.S005
AGCAGGTGGCGGTTGCGCTGTATGCTTTGTTGCAACAGGGCGGACTGCTCGCGCGCTTCGGCGGACAGCTGCATATTGTTGAGCCGTTCTGCCTGAAGGGAAAGGGCAGTCATGGGGCTGCGCAATTCGTGTGCGGCATCGGCGATAAAGCGTTGCTGTTGGCGGACGTTTTCGTCGGTACGCTGCAACAGGTTGTTGATGGCGACGACAAAGCCTTGGATTTCGCTGGGAATGTCTTGCGTGTCCATCGGCGAGAGGTCGTTGATTTGGCGCTGTTCTAAATCGTTGGACAGGGTTTTGACGGAACGCATGGCGCGGTGGGTAATCCAGACGGTGAGCAGGATAATCAGGGGTAGGGCGAGGAGCATGGGGAGGATGCTCTGCACGGCGGCCATTTCGGCCAGCTCTTCACGGTAGTCGCTTTCCTGCATGACGGCGATGCGGCCTTGCTTGGTATTACGGGTATAAACGCGGTAGTAATCGTCGTCGTCATCGGCCTGAATGGTGTGCAGGCCGTCTGAAATCTGCTCAGGCAGGCTGACAATGGGGTTGGGCGTATTGGGAAATTGAACGGAAATCTTGTTGTCGTTGTCGAGCGAGTGCTTCTCGTCATCGGCATCGCTCGGGTCGAGATAGTTTGCGACTTGGCGCAACAGGTCGTCTTGAACCTCTTGGGTCTCGTGATAAGTATCGTAATATGAAAATATGCCTGCAAGAATGGAGAGGGGCAGGAGCATACAGATCAGGGCGAGGCTGATCCGGACTTGCAGGGATTGTTTGATGGTGTGGATAAGGCGTTGCATGGTATGTGTGTTGGTGTTGCTTTGGTTTTTCAGACGGCCTGGTTGTTTTGTGCAACCAGCCAGCCGACCCCGCGGACGTTTTGAATCGCTTCTTTGCCGAGTTTTTTGCGTAAGGCGTGAATCAGGAAGTCAACGGCGTTGCTTTCGACTTCTTCGCCCCAGCCGTA
>NZ_JBQCTZ010000433.1:0-965 GCF_051963715.1 Neisseria sp. P0001.S005
GTTACTTTCGGCTTGGCCTGCTGCGCCGTGGAAATGATGCATGCGGGTATGGCGCGTTATGACCTTGACCGTTTCGGCATCATTTTCCGTCCGTCCCCACGTCAGGCTGACCTGATGATTGTGGCAGGTACGTTGACCAACAAAATGGCGCCCGCCCTGCGCCGCGTATACGACCAGCTCGCCGAGCCGCGCTGGGTATTGTCTATGGGCTCGTGTGCCAACGGCGGCGGCTATTATCACTATTCTTATTCCGTTGTGCGCGGTGCCGACCGCGTCGTGCCGGTAGACGTTTATGTGCCGGGTTGTCCGCCGACTGCGGAAGCTCTGATTTACGGCCTGATTCAGCTCCAACAAAAAATCAAGCGCACTTCCACCATCGCGCGTGACGAGTAAGGAGAGGACGATATGGCAAGCATTCAAAACTTATACGAGACCGTCGTCAGCGTGCTCGGCGAGCAGGCAAGCAAAGTCATTTCGGCTTTGGGCGAGATTACCGTCGAGTGTCTGCCCGAACACTATATTTCAGTCATGACTGCATTGCGCGACCATGAAGAGTTGCATTTCGAGCTTCTGGTTGACTTGTGCGGTGTCGATTACAGCACTTACAAAAACGAAGTATGGCAGGGCAAGCGCTTTGCCGTCGTCAGTCAGTTGCTTTCCGTTAAAAACAATCAACGCATCCGCGTACGCGTCTGGGTTTCAGACGACGACTTCCCCGTAGTCGAATCCGTAGTCGATATTTACAACAGCGCGGATTGGTACGAACGTGAAGCCTTCGATTTGTACGGCATCATGTTCAACAACCACCCGGACTTGCGCCGCATCCTGACCGATTACGGTTTCGTCGGACATCCGTTCCGCAAAGACTTCCCGATTTCCGGTTATGTCGAAATGCGTTACGACGAAGAGCAAAAACGCGTGATTTACCAACCTGTTACCATTGAGCCGCGCGAGATCACGCCGCG
>NZ_JBQCTZ010000434.1:0-957 GCF_051963715.1 Neisseria sp. P0001.S005
ACCCAAATGCCCCAAACCGACCCCGAGGCTTTTGAAACGGCCATGACCCAAATCCGTCAGGAATTTGCCGAGCTTGAGCAAAACACACAAGCGCAGCAAGACCATATCCTCAAACACCAGCTCGACCTGATCATCCGCCAGCTTACCCCGTGCTATCAGGCATTGCACCGACAAGCCGATGTAGAGGCCGTCTGAAAAGAACCGGACACTTTCCAGCCTGTTTAGCAACAAGTCTGCCCATCATCGGTGTTGAATCCAGCTAAACACTTTCTCCAATAAAAACCAAAACAAAAGGCCGTCTGAAACCTGATTTCCAGATTTCAGACGGCCTTTATTTTTAACAATCGATATTAAAACCGATTATGAGCCGCGTTTTTCCAAAGCAGCAACGGCAGGCAACTCTTTGCCTTCCAAGAACTCAAGGAACGCACCGCCGCCGGTAGAAATGTAGCTGATTTGATCGGTTACGCCGAATTTGGCAATCGCCGCCAAAGTGTCGCCGCCGCCGGCAATCGAGAACGCATCGCTTTGGGCAATCGCTTCGGCCAATACTTTGGTACCGCCGGCAAATTGGTCAAATTCAAACACGCCGACCGGGCCGTTCCATACAACCGTACCGGCAGCTTTGAGCAAATCGGCCAAAGCAGCGGCGGATTTCGGGCCGATGTCCAAAATCATGTCGTCTTCGGCAACGTCGGCAATGTCTTTCACCACAGCTTCTGCATCGGCGGCGAAGGCTTTAGCGACAACCACATCGGTCGGCAGCGGAACAGAGCCGCCTTTAGCCGCCATTTTCGCCATGATTTTTTTGGATTCTTCCACCAAATCGTGTTCGGCCAAAGATTTGCCGATGGCTTTGCCTTCTGCCAACAGGAAGGTGTTGGCAATGCCGCCGCCGACGATGAGTTGGTCGACTTTGTCGGCCAAAGATTCGAGGATGGTCAGTTTGGTAGACAC
>NZ_JBQCTZ010000435.1:0-957 GCF_051963715.1 Neisseria sp. P0001.S005
GTGTCTACCAAACTGACCATCCTCGAATCTTTGGCCGACAAAGTCGACCAACTCATCGTCGGCGGCGGCATTGCCAATACCTTCCTGTTGGCAGAAGGCAAAGCCATCGGTAAATCTTTGGCCGAACACGATTTGGTGGATGAATCCAAAAAAATCATGGCGAAAATGGCGGCCAAAGGCGGCTCTGTTCCGCTGCCGACCGATGTGGTTGTCGCTAAAGCCTTTGCCGCCGATGCGGAAGCGGTGGTGAAAGACATTGCCGACGTTGCCGAAGACGACATGATTTTGGACATCGGCCCTAAATCCGCCGCTGCTTTGGCCGATTTGCTCAAAGCTGCCGGTACGGTCGTATGGAACGGCCCGGTCGGCGTATTTGAATTTGACCAATTTGCCGGCGGTACCAAAGTATTGGCTGAAGCGATTGCCCAAAGCGATGCGTTCTCGATTGCCGGCGGCGGCGATACTTTGGCGGCGATTGCCAAATTCGGCGTAACCGATCAAATCAGCTACATCTCTACCGGCGGCGGCGCGTTCCTTGAGTTCTTGGAAGGCAAAGAGTTGCCTGCCGTTGCTGCTTTGGAAAAACGCGGTGCATAATCGGTTTTAAAATCTATTGTTAAAAATAAAGGCCGTCTGAAATCTGGAAATCAGGTTTCAGACGGCCTTTTGTTTTGGTTTTTATTCGAGAAAGTGTTTAGCTGGACTCAACACCGATGATTGGCAGACTTGTTGCTAAACAGGCTGGAAAGTGTCCGGCTCTTTTCAGATGGCCTCTGCGTCGGCTTGTCGGTGCAATGCCTGATAGCACGGGGTAAGCTGACGGATGATCAGGTCGAGCTGGTGTTTGAGGATGTGGTCTTGCTGCGCTTGTGTGTTTTGTTCAAGCTCGGCAAATTCCTGACGGATTTGGGTCATGGCCGTTTCAAAAGCCTCGGGGTCGGTTTGGGGCATTTGGGT
>NZ_JBQCTZ010000436.1:0-953 GCF_051963715.1 Neisseria sp. P0001.S005
ATCGGCGCATTGTCCCAACAATTCGCCTTTCGCGACATGCTTTGAACCATGGAATGCTCCGCAAGCAATTCCCTATACCCCGCCGTACGGTACAGCACACCCTGGTCCGAATGAAGCATCGTTCCTTTAGCAGTCAGACGGGGGGGCGGCTTTTTCGAGCATTTCCTTCACCATTTCGCTGTCGGCTCTGCGGCTCATGGCGTAGGCGGCGATTTCTCGGTTGAACAAGTCCAAGATTGGCGAGAGGTACAGTTTGCCGTCCTTCCCTTTGAGTTCGGTCACGTCGGTCAGCCATTTTTCGTTGGGCTTTCGGGCTTTGAACCGGCGTTTGAGGAGGTGTTCCGATATCTCGCCCATGGCGGGATGGTGGTAGGCTTTTTTCGCCCGTATGAGGGCTTTCAGTTCCAGCCGCCTCATCAGCCGCGCTGCTTTTTTGCGGTTCCAATCCAATGCTGCGGCAATGCGCCTTTGCCCGTAGCGTCCTTCATGCCGTTTGTAGATTTCGGCGAAAAGGGCTTTGTCGGCTGCGTCGGGGTCGGGCCGGTCTTGATGGTGGTAGTAAAAGCTGCTTTTGGGCAGGTTTGCGATGTGCGGCAGGTATTTGGGCGGGTGTTGCGCCCTCAGTGTTTGGACGGTTTGGCTTTGTCCTTTGCGGTCTGCTTTTGGCTGAGGGCTTTTAACTCCTTTAGGTAGGCGACCTCTGCGCGCATATAGAACAACTCTTCAATAAGCTCTGCCTGTGTTTTTTAGTGGTCGGGTTTATCGGCGATGAAGGGGTTTTTACGGTGTTGGGGCATGGTTTTGGATTGGGGATGTTCGAGTGCGCCGATACCGCCTTCCTGATAGGCGCGTATCCATCGTCGCAGGTGGGTTCGTGAGATGCCGTAATGATCTGCGGTACGCTGTTGGCTGCGTATATGCAGGTAGTGGAGTACGGCTTGGTATTTGAAGTG
>NZ_JBQCTZ010000437.1:0-953 GCF_051963715.1 Neisseria sp. P0001.S005
TCTCGGACACGATTAATTTGTAACATTACCAAAGGCCGTCTGAAATTTCATCTTTCAGACGGCCTTTTCTTAATCCTTGCGATCCCAGTACGTTTTTTGTGCGAATACCAATTTATTGTCAGTGAATTTCACGCTGTCCAAATTCAATGCCCAAACATCGCTTTTCATCACTCTGGCAGCAGGATGCGCTTTGTAATACAAAGACTGTGCCGCTTTCAAATCCACTTCATCCTCAATCAAAGCGGCAGTCGCCGCAAACTGAATGCCGCTGATTTTCGTGATACTGTCAGGTTGACCGGCAATGGTACCGGCTACTTTGGCTGACCGACCCATCATTCCGCCATGTTTCGTTTTCAAAGATGTCAGCACAATCAATCGGGCATTCGCCTCATCAAACACATAAAAACAGCAAGCTGCCCAAACTTCGCCCTCTTCCACAGCAGCAATGCTGACGACATGATGATTACTCAAAAACTTCACTATATTGGCAGGAATTGTTTGCATGGGTTTTATCTTCCTTCGCAGTAGACGTAATTATACTCAGGCCGTCTGAAATATCAGCCCTGCCAGCGCGGCACATTGTTTTGAATGATACCGAACAAGTCCAAAGCATGAGAGACGCTGTGTGTAATCATATCTTCAATGGATTCAGGCTTCTGATATAAAGCCGGAATGGGAGGAAACACGATACCGCCCATCTCTGTCACGCGGCGCATATTTTCAATGTGCGCCAAGTTTAACGGCGCTTCACGCACCATCAACACCAGCTTGCGCCGCTCTTTCAACGTTACATCCGCCGCACGGCTGAGCAAATTATCGGCAAATCCATGAGCAACCGAAGCCAAGGTTTTCATTGAACACGGTGCAATCAACATCCCATCCGTCAAAAACGATCCGCTGGCAATACTTGCCCCGACATTACGGACAGAATGCACGACATCCGCCAAAGCATA
>NZ_JBQCTZ010000438.1:0-939 GCF_051963715.1 Neisseria sp. P0001.S005
ATAACAAAAGCACTTGCAGCAAGTAAATGCGGCAAGTGCTTTTCTATGTCAGACGTATCAGCCTTTGATGACGCTGACAAAGCCGGAGAGGATGGCGGCGTTGAGCAAGTCAACGAAGAAGGCGCCGACCATAGGTACAATCAGGAAGGCTTTGTGCGACGGGCCGAAAGTTTGGGTAATGGACTGCATGTTGGCAACGGCGGTCGGGGTGGCACCCAAACCGAAGCCGCAGTGGCCTGCCGCCAATACGGCAGCGTCGTAGTCGCGACCCATGAAGACGTAGGTAACGAAAGTGGCGTACAGAATCATCACGACGGTTTGTACGGCCAAGATGATGGTCACAGGGCCTGCCAGACCGGTCAATTCCCACAGTTTCAGATTCAGAAGAGCCATGGCAAGGAAGAGCGACAGGGAGGCGTTACCGAATACGTCGATGGCGCGGTCGAACATATTGACTTTGAAGGTTGCAGTCAGGACGTTGCGGATGACCACACCTGCAAACAGACACCATACGAATTTAGGCAGGTCGAAGAAGGCTTTGTCGTAGCCGTCGACGATTTCGGCAAAAGCCAAACATGCGGCAAACATCGCGAGCGTTTCGACAGCGGAGTCAGCCGTAATCAGGCGTGTACGTTGTGCTTTTTCGAAGATGTCGTCGGCAACATCGTTGTCGTCGGATTTGGCAGTTTTGACGACAGGTTTACGACCCATTTTGTTGATCAGACGGCGTGCAACAGGACCGCCGATCAAACCGCCGAATACCAGGCCGAATGTTGCAGAAGCCATACCCAAACCGGTTGCGCCGGTCAGACCGAATTTGCTTTCAAAGTCAGGACCCCATGCGCCGGCTGTACCGTGACCACCGGTCAGGGTAATCGAACCGGTAATCAGGCCAATCAGCGGATCCAAGCCCAATGCGCTCGCCAAGCCGACACCGAC
>NZ_JBQCTZ010000439.1:0-939 GCF_051963715.1 Neisseria sp. P0001.S005
GTCGGTGTCGGCTTGGCGAGCGCATTGGGCTTGGATCCGCTGATTGGCCTGATTACCGGTTCGATTACCCTGACCGGCGGTCACGGTACTGCCGGTGCATGGGGTCCTGACTTTGAAAGCAAATTCGGCCTGACCGGCGCAACCGGCTTAGGTATGGCTTCTGCAACATTCGGCCTGGTATTCGGCGGTTTGATCGGTGGTCCTGTTGCACGCCGTCTGATCAACAAATTGGGCCGTAAACCTGTCGTCAAAACTGCCAAATCCGACGACAACGATGCTGCCGACGACATCTTCGAACAAGCACAGCGCACCCGCCTGATTACGGCTGACTCCGCTGTCGAAACCCTAGCTATGTTTGCCGGCTGTTTGGCATTTGCCGAAATCGTGGACAACTACGACAAAGCCTTCTTCGATTTGCCTAAATTCGTATGGTGTCTGTTTGCAGGCGTAGTCATCCGCAACGTCCTGACCGCAGCTTTCAAAGTCAATATGTTTGACCGTGCCATCGACGTATTCGGTAACGCCTCCCTGTCCCTCTTCCTGTCTATGGCCCTTCTGAACCTGAAACTGTGGGAATTGACCGGTCTGGCAGGTCCTGTGACCATCATTTTGGCCGTACAAACCGTCGTGATGATTCTGTACGCCACTTTCGTTACCTACGTCTTCATGGGTCGCGATTACGACTCTGCCGTATTGGCAGCCGGTCACTGCGGCTTCGGTTTGGGTGCCACCCCGACTGCCGTTGCCAACATGCAGTCCATTACCCAAACTTTTGGCCCGTCTCACAAAGCCTTCTTGATTGTGCCTATGGTGGGTGCGTTCTTCGTTGACTTGCTCAACGCCGCCATCCTCTCCGGCTTCATCAGCGTCATCAAAGGCTGATACGTCTGACATAGAAAAGCACTTGCCGCATTTACTTGCTGCAAGTGCTTTTGTTAT
>NZ_JBQCTZ010000440.1:0-930 GCF_051963715.1 Neisseria sp. P0001.S005
GATGACTTGACTGACCCGTCTCCAGCGACAACTTTCGCCCACTTGGACGCAACCGTCGTATTGAGCCGTGATATTGCATCTTTGGGTATTTACCCGGCAGTTGACCCGCTTGATTCTACTTCACGCCAATTGGATCCGATGGTATTGGGTCAAGAGCACTACGACGTAGCGCGCGGTGTACAGTCTACTCTGCAAAAATACAAAGAATTGCGCGACATTATCGCTATTCTGGGTATGGACGAATTGTCTGACGAAGACAAACTGACTGTGATGCGTGCCCGTAAAATCCAACGCTTCCTGTCTCAACCGTTCCACGTTGCCGAAGTATTTACCGGTTCTCCAGGCAAATACGTTTCATTGCGTGACACCATCGCCGGCTTTAAAGCCATCTTGAACGGCGAATACGACCATCTGCCTGAACAAGCGTTCTACATGGTAGGCGGCATTGAAGAAGCGGCTGAGAAAGCGAAAACCTTAAACTAAGGAGGCCGGCATGAGCACCATGCAAGTTGAAGTGGTTAGTAGCGAGCAAAACATCTATTCGGGCGAGGCCAGCTTTGTGGTGGTTCCGACCGTTCAAGGTGAGCTTGGTATTTATCCACGACACGAGCCGATTATGAGTTTGGTACGCCCCGGCGCATTGCGTTTGACTGTTCCGGGTGAAGCTGAAGAAGTGTTGGTAGCCGTTTCCGGTGGCGTTTTAGAAGTACAGCCTGATAAGATTACCGTATTGGCAGACGTTGCCGTCCGCAGTACCGAAATGGATCAGGCGCGTGCTGAAGCAGCTAAGAAAGCAGCCGAGGCAGGTGTTTCTGCAGCCAAAGATGATAAATCTCTGGCCGAAGCGCACAAAGCATTGGCAGCAGCCATTGCCCAGCTGAAAACTTTGGACTACCTTCGTTCGCAAAAAAACAAGTAATGTGGGTTCAT
>NZ_JBQCTZ010000441.1:0-922 GCF_051963715.1 Neisseria sp. P0001.S005
TTCGTGTGCGCTGTGGAACACGGCTTCTGCAAATTTGGCCGGTTTGGCTTCTTTTTTGTAGCGGTCGAAACGGTAGGTGGCATTGCCGAACGCAATCGCAAACGCTCCGGCAACGTCTGCGGCTTGCGCTTCATCGAAAGCATGAACGTCCACATTGACCGTTTCTTGATTTTGCGCCCATTTGGCGGCTTCGGCGGCGGCTTTGTTCAACGCGGCGCGGTCGGTTTTAGCGAGGCGGGCGACGGCAATGGCTTGCAAACCGTTGTCCGTCGGGATTTTGGTGTCGGCGAAATTTTGACCTTCTTCAAGGGAAGCGAAGAGGGCGAGGGCAGTCGGGTTGCTCAGTTGCGATGCTTCGGCGCAGACAAATAATTGCGCACCTGCCTGTTGAGCCTGCAAAGTTTCGGCTTTTGTGCTAAATTTCACGTTTATTCTCCTGATTGGAACGGTTGTCGGTTGTTCAGACGGCCTGTTGACCAACCGTCCGAACAGATGAAAATCATTGTACTCCATTTGTGTCATGCCGTCTGAAGCCTTATTAATAAATATAGGTTTCCCATAAACCGTATACCACGCTCAATCTTATGATTTACCAAAGAAACTTTATTAAAGAACTTTCCTTTACCGCTGTCGGCATCTTTGTCGTCCTCTTGGCGGTATTGGTGTCCACGCAGGCCATCAACCTGCTTGGCCGCGCAGCCGACGGGCGTGTCGCCATTGATGCCGTGTTGGCCTTAGTCGGCTTCTGGGTAATCGGCATGACCCCGCTTTTGCTGGTGTTGACCGCATTTATCAGTACGTTGACCGTATTGACCCGCTACTGGCGTGACAGCGAAATGTCGGTCTGGCTCTCCTGCGGATTGGCATTGAAACAATGGATACGCCCGGTCATGCAGTTTGCCGTGCCGTTTGCCATTTTGAT
>NZ_JBQCTZ010000442.1:0-902 GCF_051963715.1 Neisseria sp. P0001.S005
GTCGATGTTGCCCATACACCGATTCGTGAATCATTTGCCACTTTGGCTAAAAAGAAAATTGCCGCAGCCGTCGCAGGCGGTGTGGATGAGGCAATGATGAAAAAGCAAGTCAGCGTTTTGCGACTGATTTCTGCCTATCGTATCCAAGGCGTGGGTGCAGCCCAACTTGATCCGCTCAAACGTATTCCTCCTCAAAATATCGAAGCTCTCGATCCTAAATTCCACGGTCTGTCAGATGCCGATATGGCGCTTCAGTTCAATATGGGCGAGGGCGATTTTTCCGGTCAGAGCAAACTGCCTCTTTCCCAAATCATCAGCAACCTCAAACAAACCTACTGCGGCCATATCGCGGTAGAGTACATCTACATCCCAAATACCGAAGAGCGTCGCTGGGTTCGCAATTATTTTGAAAGTGTACTGTCTACGCCAAGCTACAACGTTGAACAAAAACGCCGTATCTTGAAAGAAATGACTGCTGCCGAAACTCTGGAACGCTACCTGCATACCAAATATGTCGGCCAAAAACGCTTTGGTGTAGAAGGCGGCGAAAGTGCGATTGCCGGTTTGAACTACCTGATTCAAAATGCCGGTAAAGACGGCGTGGAAGAAGTCATCATCGGTATGGCACACCGTGGCCGTCTGAATGTTTTAGTGAATATTTTGGGCAAAAAACCCAGCGATTTGTTCGCTGAGTTTGAAGGCCGTGCCGAAATCAAATTGCCTAGTGGCGACGTGAAATACCACATGGGCTTCAGCTCCGACATTGCTACGCCACATGGCCCGATGCACGTTTCTTTGGCATTCAACCCGTCACACTTGGAAATCGTTAACCCAGTAGTGGAAGGTTCTGCGCGCGCCAAACAAAAACGTTTGGGCGAAAACGGCCGCGATAAAGTCTTGCC
>NZ_JBQCTZ010000443.1:0-902 GCF_051963715.1 Neisseria sp. P0001.S005
ATGACGAAAAACATCGAACGGCGCAAATTATTGCTGATGCTGTTTGCACTGTTTGCGCTGTTTCACGCGCTGTCGTTTTTTTCTTGGAACTTCAACATCCTCTTGGTCAGCCGTATCGGTATTGCGCTGACACACGCGGTCTTTTGGTCGATTACGGCTTCTTTGGCGGTACGGCTTGCGCCCACCGGCAAAACCAATCAGGCTTTGGGCTTGCTCAGTACGGGTACGGTTTTAGCGATGGTTTTGGGTATTCCGCTGGGGCGCGTGGTCGGGCAGTACTTCGGCTGGCAGCTCAGCTTCCTGTTGATCGGGGTCTGCGCTGCCGGCGTAATGCTGGTGTTGGCCAAAAACCTGCCTGCTTTACCCAGCCAAAATACCGGCTCTTTAAGCAGCCTGCCGAGTTTGTTCAAACGTCGCAACCTGATGCTGCTTTATGCCATGACGGTGTTGATTATTACGGCACATTTCACGGCATACAGCTATATCGAGCCTTTTGTATTGCAAGTTGGCAGATTTAAGGCTGAACAGGTCACCATCGTTTTGAGCCTGTACGGTTTGGCAGGCTTTGCCGCTTCTTATTTGTTTGGCAAATGGTTTGCCAAATCGCAACGCCTGTTTATGCTTGGCGCGGTGGCGGTCATCCTGCTCTCTGCCCTGCTGCTTCTGCCGTTTGTCTCTTTCCCTTATGCGGTATACGCGCTGGTGTTTATTTGGGGCGTGGCCATCGTCATCGTCAGCTTGGGGATGGTATCGAAAGTCTTGGCATTCGCCTCGGATGCAACAGATGTGGCCAACTCGATTTATTCAGGTTTGTACAATGTCGGCATCGGCGGCGGTGCGCTTTTGGGACATTATGTAACCGTCTGGTTCGGCCTTTCCAATATCGGCATTGCCGGAGCCTT
>NZ_JBQCTZ010000444.1:0-883 GCF_051963715.1 Neisseria sp. P0001.S005
TGAGCGAAGAGGGCTATGACGTAATTTTGGAAATTGATGTGCAAGGTGCGGCGCAAGTGCGTAAATCGTTGCCTGAAGCCAGCAGCATTTTTATTCTGCCGCCTTCCTTTGAAGTATTGGCGCAACGTTTGATCGGCCGTGGTACAGACAGCGAAGAAGTTATTCAAACACGCCTTTCAAAAGCCCGTCATGAGATTGAGCAATCCGTTTTGTTCGATTACGTCGTCGTGAATGACGATTTGGATCGTGCCGAAGCCGATTTGTTCCACATTATTAAAGCAGGCCGTCTGAAAAAATCCTCTCAACAGGGATTTATCTCAAACCTGTTGGAAAATTCGTAAAAAACAGCGAAAATAACCGTTTATTTGAAACATAGAAAGAAAGCAAGCAAACATGGCCCGTATTACTACTGAAGATTGCACAGGTAAAATCCCTAACCACTTCGACCTTACCCTCGTTGCCGCCCGTCGCGCACGCCAATTAGAAAACGGCAATACGCCTTTGGTTGACGACATCCGCAACAATAAACCAACCGTAACCGCCCTGCGCGAAATCGCAGCCGGACAAATCGGAACCGAGCTGCTGACCCGCAACAAATAAACCAACCGGCAAACCGATAAAACCGCCGCGCGGACTGTATCGGTGCGATATCACAACCGATACAGTCTGACGGCTTAAAAATAGCCATAAAAGGCCGTCTGAAAATGCCAGCCCCACTGCCTACCGCCCCCTATGATCCGTTGACAGCAGAAGCGCGCGAGCTTCTGTTTCGCACCGCATCCTATCTCAATACCAACGAGCAGGCCGAGCTTGAAAGAGCCGTTGCCTACGCTTTCCACGCCCATGACGGACAAACCCGTAAAAGCGGCGAACCCTACATCAC
>NZ_JBQCTZ010000445.1:0-882 GCF_051963715.1 Neisseria sp. P0001.S005
CCCGGCCAGCGGCGGCAACCCGGTTACCGTCGACGGTAGTGCCGGTACGGTTACCGGCCTGACAAACAAAACTTGGAATCCTGCCGGCATTGTCAGCGGACGTGCAGCCACGGAAGATCAGTTGAAAGCTGTAACCAATCAGGTCAACAGTTCTGCAACCCACTATTACAGCGTGAACGACGGTGGCGGCGCACACGGTGGCAATTTCAATAATGACGGCGCGACTGGTCTTAACGCATTGGCTGCCGGCGTGGGTGCAAGTGCGCAAGATAATGATGCTGTCGCCATCGGTAGCGGAACGATCGCTCAAGGTAACGGCTCGATCGCCATCGGTGCGGCTGCCGAAGTCAGCGGCGCCACCGGAGCGGGCGGCATCGCCATCGGCGCGGCTGCCACCGCTAAGAACGGCGGTACGGCCGTCGGCTCCGGCGCGGATACCGGCAACGGCACGGCACTCATCCCCGGCCTGCCCAACCGCCTCAATAACAACCTAGCATTGGGCGATAGCGCGAGGGTTAAAAACGATACCAACTTCAACGTGGCATTGGGTTCGCTTTCCACTGCAGGCGATGCGGATTTGACCGCCGCCGCCTACAAACCGAACGCAACTTCCGTCATTGCCGGCGACATCAACGAAGCCGGGGTTAAATATGGCGAAGTTTCGCTGGGCGGGGACACAAGCCATTTTATGTCCGGTAGCAAAATGTACCGCCGCCTGACCAATTTGGCTGCAGGTTCGGCCGATACCGATGCCGTGAACGTATCGCAGCTGAAAGCGGTGCAGGCTGCTTTGCAGGACCAAGCTCCGGTTGCATACACCAAAGCCGACGGCACCAAGGTGTACAAACACACCGACGGCAACTTCTACGATGCACCCAACGG
>NZ_JBQCTZ010000446.1:0-881 GCF_051963715.1 Neisseria sp. P0001.S005
TTTTGCGCTTGAACTTGTGAAGGCTGGAATGCCAAGTGAGGAACACGATGGTCAGTTTCCGCTTCAATCAGGCGGGCGATATCAATAATGTCTGCAACCACGGCAGAAGCAGTCGGCAATGCACCGGCGCCCGCACCATAATACAAGGTTTCTCCAACCATATCGGCATTGACACGGACAGCATTCATCACGCCATTAACGTTGGCCAGCAGACGGCTTTCAGGAATCAGAGTAGGGTGTACACGCAACTCGATGCCTTTGTCGGTTTTACGGGTAATACCCAACAATTTGATGCGATAGCCAAACTCTTCAGCGTATTTGATATCGCGACTATCGAGTTTGCTGATGCCTTCCAAATAGCAGGCAGAAAAGTTCATCGGTGTACCGAATGCCAATGCGCTCATGATGGTGATTTTATGGCCGGCATCATGACCTTCGATATCAAAAGTGGGGTCAGCTTCTGCATAGCCCAAAGCCTGAGCTTCTTTCAATACGTCTGCAAACGCGCTGCCTTTTTCACGCATTTCAGTAAGAATAAAGTTGCTGGTACCATTAATAATACCGGCGATACTGCGAATTTGGTTTGCAGCCAATCCTTCACGCAAAGCCTTGATGATAGGGATACCGCCGGCAACAGCAGCTTCAAATTGCACCATGACATTTTTTTCTTCTGCCAAAGGGAAAATTTCATTGCCGTATTCAGCTAACAGTTTTTTATTGGCAGTAACAATGTGTTTGCCGTTTTCAATCGCTTTTAATACCGCATCTTTGGCAATACCGGTACCGCCAAACAATTCAACAACGACATCAACATCTTGATGTTGAACCAGCTCAAACGGATCTTTGATAAAAGCAGCATTCGGGCAAATTTGTTTGGCTTT
>NZ_JBQCTZ010000447.1:0-875 GCF_051963715.1 Neisseria sp. P0001.S005
GCTTCGCTGAGTTCGATTTGGCCTTGTGCGTAGAGGTTGAAGAGGTTTTGGTCGAACGTCTGCATGCCGTTGCTGCCGGAGCGTGCCATCAGGTCGCGGATTTCCAGCAATTCGCCTTTGAAAATCAAGTCCTGCATGGCCGGAGTGTTGAGCAGGAGGTCGGTAACGGCCGTGCGTTGGCGGTTTTTCTTGATGGTGAGGCGTTGGCCGATGATGCCGACGAGGTTTAACGCCAAATCCATCAAAACCTGTTGGCGACGGTCTTCCGGATAGAAGTTGATGATGCGCTCGATGGTTTGGGAGGCTGTGCTGGCATGGATGGTGAAAACGCACAGATGGCCGGTTTGAGCCAGTTGGAGGGCGTATTCCATGCTTTCTTCGCTGCGGACTTCGCCGATACAGACGACATCGGGCGCTTGACGCATGGCGCTTTGAACGGCGATTTTCCAGTTGTCGGTATCGATGCCGATTTCGCGCTGGGTGAAGATGCTGCGGCAAGGTTTGTAGATAAACTCGATGGGGTCTTCGATGGTAACGATATGGCCGGGCAGCTTTTGGTTGCGGTAGTTGAGCATGGAGGCCATGGTGGTGGATTTACCCGAACCGTTCGGGCCGGCGAGGATCAGCAGGCCGCGCGGTGCGAGTGCAAGCTCTTGGAGCTTTTCGGGTAAACCGAGGGTCTTCATTTCGGGAATGTCTTGGCTGACGCGGCGCAATACCATGCCGACGCGGCCTTGCTCGTGGTAGGCGTTGACGCGGTAGCGCGTGTTGCTGCGCGATTGGACGGAATAGTTGATTTCCCAGTCGCGGTTGAAGGCTTCGAGCTGGTCGGGGTTCATGGTGGATTCGGCGATGGCGGCGGTGTCCGCGCCGGT
>NZ_JBQCTZ010000448.1:0-865 GCF_051963715.1 Neisseria sp. P0001.S005
AATTTAACATAATATAAATTATGCGAACTTAGACTAGTGTGATGCAATAGTCTTTTCTACAGATTATGGCCACAACCAAGCCCATGTGCTTCGTCCTTCTCCTTGCAGTAAAACTAAAGTTCGGCAAGCTGAGGCTGTGTTCATGCATTCGAAGCCGATTCCGTAGGCTGATAAGGCTGCAGCAATTTTGGGATGCAGAAATTTTTGTTTTGCTCCTGTACCTATGATAATGACTTCTGGACGGTTTTCTGCTGTTTCAATTGCTGATATAAAAATTTGTTCGTTTAATTCTTCGATGGTTGTTTGAGGAATGATGCTCACTTTGCCATTTTGCCAGCAAATGGGTTCTGAGTATGTTTGTTCACCGATTTGCAATATGCCTTGTGAGGATGAAAAAAATGATGCGGTTTCATCAATATGGTTTTCTGTGATTTTCATGGCAATTCCTGTTTTTATGGTAGAACGATTTTCAGACGGCCTTGGGAAACCTTGCAAAAAAAGGTGCAAAATCAAGCAATATCAGGTAGGATTCAACGTTTGACCTTGTGCATTGATGCTTTGCTCTGAATTTACGATTGCAAGCGATTATAACAAGCCTTGGTTTTTCGTGATTATTTTAAAGTATCGGCTCAAAAGGAGACACAATGAAGCCAGTAAATATCGGTCTTTTAGGTTTGGGTACAGTTGGTGGCGGTACGGCCACTGTATTGCAGGACAACGCTGCGGAAATCAGCCGTCGCTTGGGACGTGAAGTCCGTATTTCTGCTGTTTGTGATTTGAGCGAAGAAAAAGCCAAACAAATTTGCCCGAATGCTGCTTTTATCAAAGATCCGTTTGAGCTGGTTCAACATCAAGATGTTGATGT
>NZ_JBQCTZ010000449.1:0-859 GCF_051963715.1 Neisseria sp. P0001.S005
CTCTTCAACCACCGCAGCAGCATTGCTGCCGGCAACCAATAAATCTACATTACCCAATTTAGCGGCAGCCGTTACCGCATGCAAAGTGGCAGGATTCAAATGTTGGTTATTATGTTCCGCAATAATCAATACGCTCATTTCATACTCCTTAGATCACTTTGGCTTCGTTTTTCAGCTTTTCAACCAACTCGGCAACATCAGCCACTTTCACACCGGCTTGACGTGCTTTAGGTTCGGCAAATTTCACGGTATTCAAACGCGGAGAAATATCCACAGCCAAATCGGCAGGACTTAATTTTTCCAAAGGCTTTTTCTTTGCAGCCATGATATTAGGAAGTTTGACAAAGCGTGGTTCGTTCAAACGCAAATCTGCACTGATGACCGCAGGCAGCTTCAACGCAACAGTCTCTTCGCCGCCGTCAATTTCACGGGTTACCAATGCTTCTTCGCCTTCAATTTGCACTTTTGATGCAAAAGTACCTTGAGCCGCATTCAACAACGCAGCCAGCATTTGGGCAACTTGGTTGGCGTCATCGTCAATTGCCTGTTTGCCCAGCAGTAAAATTTGCGGATTTTCTTTATCCGCAACAGCTTTCAGCAATTTTGCAACGGCCAAAGGCTCCAACTTTGCATCAGTCTCAACATGAACCGCACGGTCGGCACCCATCGCCAAAGCAGTACGCAACGTCTCTTCGCATTTTTTCTCGCCAAGAGAAACGGCAACAATCTCGCTTACTTTTCCGGCTTCTTTCAAACGGACAGCTTCTTCTACCGCGATTTCATCAAACGGGTTCATCGACATTTTGACATTACCGATATCCACATCGGAACCATCGGCTTTCACACGAACTTTGACGTT
>NZ_JBQCTZ010000450.1:0-847 GCF_051963715.1 Neisseria sp. P0001.S005
AAAGATGCATGAACGTGCACAATACCTTCGCTTACGGTTTTACGTACTTTTTTACGTACACGCGAAGCTGTGTTTGCTTTAGCCATTAATCAAATTCCTTAAAATTTATTTCTTACCGGCAATCGCTTTGCGCGGACCTTTACGGGTACGAGCATTTGTGCGAGTGCGTTGACCACGACAAGGCAAGCCACGACGATGACGGAAGCCGCGATAGCAACCCATATCCATCAGTCGTTTAATGCTCATCGTTACTTCACGACGCAAATCGCCTTCAACTTCATATTTAGCAACTTGCTCACGCAAAGCGTCTAATTGAGCCTCGTCCAAATCTTTTGCTTTAGTAGTAGGAGCAATATTTGCTGCCTCACAAATCAATTTAGCACGAGTCGCACCAATACCATAAATAGCCTGAAGGCCAATTACGATATGGGCATTATTAGGGATATTTACCCCTGCAATACGAGCCATATTTTTTCCTTTTTAGGGCAAAGTATGTCACTATACCACAAAATCAATAGTTAAGAAAACTAGCTTCTTAACCTTGACGTTGTTTGTGACGTGGGTCAGTACAAATTACGCGAACTACACGATTACGACGAATAATCTTGCAATTGCGACAAATTTTCTTTACAGAAGGTTGTACACGCATTTTATTTCCTTTTATCGTTTATCTTGCTCGGAAAACAATCCGAGCACGGGTTAAATCATAAGGAGTTAATTCAACTGTTACCTTATCACCTGGAGAAATACGAATATAGTGCATCCGCATTTTGCCAGATATATGACCAAGTACTACATGATCATTTTCCAGTTTTACTTTAAATGTTGCATTGGGCAAAGTCTCAAG
>NZ_JBQCTZ010000451.1:0-845 GCF_051963715.1 Neisseria sp. P0001.S005
AAGATTTGGCCGTCTGTAATCGAAATTACGTTGGTTGGTACGAATGCTGATACGTCACCGGCTTGGGTTTCAATAATTGGCAACGCAGTCAGAGAACCGGTTTTGCCTTTTACTTCGCCATTGGTCAGTTTTTCAACTTCGTTTTCGCTGACGCGGGCCGCACGTTCCAACAGACGGGAGTGCAGGTAGAATACGTCGCCGGGATATGCTTCACGGCCAGGAGGACGGCGCAACAGCAGAGAAATTTGGCGGTATGCAACGGCTTGTTTAGACAAGTCATCGTATACGATCAACGCATCTTCACCACGGTCACGGAAGAATTCACCCATGGTACAACCGGAGTAAGGAGCGATATATTGCAGTGCAGCGGCTTCAGAAGCAGTTGCAGCAACCACGATGGTATGCTCCATCGCGCCATGCTCTTCCAATTTGCGTACTACGTTGGCAATAGAAGATGCTTTTTGACCGATAGCCACATAGATACAAATAACGCCTGTACCTTTTTGGTTAACGATGGCATCCAGTGCTACGGCAGTTTTACCGGTTTGACGGTCACCAATAATCAGCTCACGTTGGCCACGACCAACCGGAACCATAGAGTCAATGGCTTTCAGGCCGGTTTGCATTGGTTGGTCAACCGATTTACGCGCAATCACACCTGGTGCAATTTTCTCAATTGGAGCAGTCAATGTTGTATTGATTGGGCCTTTACCATCGATAGGACGACCCAATGCATCAACCACGCGGCCAACCAGTTCGCGACCGATTGGCACTTCCAAAATACGGCCGGTACAGGTAACTGTATCGCCTTCTTTAATGTGTTCGTACTCACCCAACACTACGGC
>NZ_JBQCTZ010000452.1:0-842 GCF_051963715.1 Neisseria sp. P0001.S005
TGAGGAGTGATAGTACCTGGTTTAGCCAATACTTGACCACGCTCTACGTCTTCACGTTTAGTACCACGCAGCAATACACCTACGTTGTCACCAGCTTGGCCTTCGTCCAGCAGTTTGCGGAACATTTCAACACCGGTACAAGTGGTTTTTTGAGTTTCTTTCAGACCTACGATTTCGATCTCATCACCAACGTGGATGATACCGCGCTCTACACGACCGGTTACTACTGTACCACGGCCAGAGATAGAGAATACGTCTTCGATAGGTAACAAGAAAGGTTTGTCCACAGCACGCTCAGGTGTTGGGATGTAGCTGTCCAAGGCAGCAGCCAATTCGAAGATTTTTTCTTCGTAACCAGCGTCACCTTCCAAAGCTTTCAGTGCAGAACCTTGTACGATTGGGCAGTCATCACCTGGGAAGTCGTAGCTTGACAACAAGTCACGGATTTCCATTTCAACCAGTTCCAACAGCTCGGCATCGTCAACCATGTCGCATTTGTTCATGAATACGATGATGTAAGGTACACCTACTTGGCGAGCCAACAGGATGT
Source organism: Neisseria sp. P0001.S005 (assembly GCF_051963715.1). Classification (NCBI taxonomy): domain Bacteria; kingdom Pseudomonadati; phylum Pseudomonadota; class Betaproteobacteria; order Neisseriales; family Neisseriaceae; genus Neisseria; species Neisseria sp. P0001.S005. Next base: position 551 of record NZ_JBQCTZ010000452.1, read on the forward strand.
GTTCGCGAGTTTGTGGCATAGGACCGTCAGCTGCGGAACATACCAAGATCGCGCCGTCCATTTGGGCAGCACCGGTAATCATGTTTTTAACGTAGTCGGCGTGGCCCGGGCAGTCTACGTGTGCGTAGTGACGGGTTTCAGTTTCGTATTCTACGTGTGAGGTATTAATGGTAATACCGCGGGCTTTTTCTTCGGGAGCGTTGTCGATTTGGTCATAAGCTTTTGCAGCACCACCGAATTTTTTAGCCAAAATAGTAGTCAAAGCAGCAGTCAGAGTGGTTTTACCATGGTC
>NZ_JBQCTZ010000453.1:0-827 GCF_051963715.1 Neisseria sp. P0001.S005
TGGCTGTAACGGTCTTCTTCGCCGCTGATTTTGCTGCCGGCCACTTCTTCAATCAGTTCGGACGCGCCGCCGACCACCTTACCCGGAGGAAACGCCAATGCGTCGATTTCTTTTTGCAGTGCTTCGACATCGGTCATCAGTTTGGCTGCAATTTCCTTCACGCCGGATACGTCTTTTTCTACCCAAAGGGCGTGTTCGATACGGTGGAAGCCGGTAAATCCGGCATCTTTCGCACCGTCTTTGAAGTCGTCTTCACGCGCGTCGATGACGGGGTCGAGTTCGCTGAAAAGCTCGGCAATCGGTTCGATACGTTCGTAATGGACGCGGGTGGCGGCAAACAGGGATTTGGCCTTTTCAATGTCGCCGGCTTTGACAGCATCGGTAAAGGCTTTGGTTTTGGCAACCAACTCTTTGGCTTCCGCCTGAACATAAGCTTTATAGTCGGCCAGAGGTTGCGCCAGTTTTTCCAAATCGGCTTCGTTGGCAGTGTCTTTGAAGCCGCTGTCGGTAACAATCAGCTTACCGCGCGGATTGGTCAACAGGCCGCAAGTCATTTCATATTCGCCCGGCAGCAGGGTAACGGTCATTTTGTCGGATAAACCCGGGGCGATGTTTTCACGCTCGTCCACCACCATCACGCCTTTCAGGATTTCCCATTCCAGCTTGCGGCCACTGTCGTTTTTAATGTTGAACACGACTTGGCCGCTGGGGACGGTCAATTCCATTGGTTCACAAGCAGTATCGTTCACGCCGATATTGACCGAACCGTCGGCATTGGCGGCAGCGGATGCGCCTGAAGCGGCAGGCGCGGCTTTTTCGGCTTCAGG
>NZ_JBQCTZ010000454.1:0-817 GCF_051963715.1 Neisseria sp. P0001.S005
AAAAAAAAGACGTGTTCGATACGTCCTTTTCAAACCGTTTAAAAGGCCGTCTGAAATTTCAATTTTCAGACGGCCTTTGCTGTTTTTTAAAGCTTTACATCATGAGGGCGTTTAGTTTTGGGGCTGACGTAGATTAGCCCCTTGTTTAAAGCGAAGTCAGAAAAGTCAGAAATCCCAATATCACGCCGACTGCGTTGGGTATAATCAGAATCCAGTCTTTCCGGGGTTCTTTGCTCCAACCGTACAAAACCCAAATCAGACAGGATACTGCTGCAAACAGGGGTTGCCACGGCTGCGCCTTTGCCCCTTGCATATTGGCGATAATTTGGGGGATATAGGCGACAAATACGAAAATACCTATTGCCGCTCCTATGCTGCCGACAACGGTATTGAATTTTGCTTTGCTTATCATGCTGGTAAGTCTCCTTTTAATATGAAAATCGAGGCGGTAGATAATATGGGCAGGCTGACTCAGCCGAGGGAACAGCCGCAGCCGCAATGATGTTCGTGGCCTTGGCCATGTTCGTCCGAATCTTCGGCAAGCAGGGCTTCGTAGTCGCCGCTTTCAATCAGGCTGACCAGTTCTGCCGGACTTTCCGCGCCTTCTACCTAGTCGCAGGATAAATAACTCTATTCTACCGCAAAATATGTATGTCATCATCCATCATTTGGCCTTGGCTGCCGATGAGGTTTTCGAGGGCTCTGTCGAGCTGGACGAAAGCTATTTCGGCGGACAGCGTAAAGGCAGACGTGGTCGAGGTGCGGCAGGAAAAGTGGTTGTCTTCGGCATTCTGAAACGCAACGGACGGGTCTATAC
>NZ_JBQCTZ010000455.1:0-809 GCF_051963715.1 Neisseria sp. P0001.S005
AAACCTGTATCAGCTACATAAAAGACGGCTTGCCCTTTAATCCCTACAAGGCAAAACAGCCCGAAACGGCGGTAACGTCAGCAACAAAGGAACAGCCCGAAACGCCGCAAGTATTGACAATGGGCGGAGAGAGTCCGCAAAATCTGATGTATGAAGGGTACAATGAAAAATCGTTAAGTAATCAAGGGGCAAAGGTTGGAATATGATTTTTGATATAGTAGTTGGTGGATTAATACTTTACGCCATAATTCATTTGCATAAAAAATATGGAATGTCTATATTTAAAGTCTTTTTTAAAGAAGCTTTTATAGGTTTTTCAATAGCCCTTGTTTTAATTTTTGCAGTGTTAATATTTTTATAAATTAAATAACCCTAATCCACCCACTTACTTAATCACAAGTCAGGGGGAGGACGTCCAGAAAGATTTGTAAAGGCGTGCTTTTTGCCTTTATAAATCTTTTTGGATACCCCTTGACGCAAGCGAAATAAAAAACGCTATTAGCAAGGGTTGGTGCGGTTTTTTGCGCCAACCCCTGCCACGTGGCGAACGTCCCCGAAGGGTCGCCGAAGGCAAAACTAAAGAGCTTCAGGCCGTGAATGGGCAAAACAGCCTATTGACGGCTTGATGTTTGACGAAACAGAGAGCAAAGCCCATGACTGCGAAAGTACGGCAAAGGCATAAAGCCTGAAACAAAGATAGACAGCATGGGCTTTTGTACATCTAAAGTTTGAACACTATCAAGGGATAAAAAGCCCGTATTAATAAGGTAAAACAATGTACTTAGGAATAGACGTATCAAAGAAGACTA
>NZ_JBQCTZ010000456.1:0-792 GCF_051963715.1 Neisseria sp. P0001.S005
AAAAAGACGTAATGCGTGCCGATTTCGCGTTGATCGACAATGCTGCCGTGCAGGTGCGCCAGCGCGCCTTCGACTTCTAGCTGTCCGGTTTGTCCTCTATGCCAAATATGGTATTCAAAGCGTTCTTCGGGCGAGAGGTCGGTCAGTCCGGCAAAGTGTTCGGCGACATCCTGCTGGCTGTCGTTGAGTGTGTTGATACACAGATCACGGTTACCTTGCAGGATGGGAATAATGGCGGATTGGCGGTTGATGCACAGCATGACTGTCGGCGGTTCGTCGGTAACGGCAGTTACGGCAGTCATAGTAATGCCATAGCGTCCCGCTTCGCCGTCTGTCGTGATAACGTGCACACCGGCGGCACAGGAGGCCATGGCATCTCGAAATGGTCTCTTGAGTGTGTGTGTTGAATCTGTCATCCGGCTCGCTTTATTTTAATGCCTGTTCGATTTTTGCCAGCTCTGCCAAGAGTTCTTTGAGTTGTGCCATTTTTTCTTTGGTAAGGACTTTTTCAATTGCGTCATAGCGCTCGTCAACCAATGCGCCGGTGGACTCATAGAGTTTCTCGCCTTCGGGCGTCAGTTTCAGATAAACGCGGCGTTGGTCGTTGGAAGGCTTCAGGCGCACGGCCAAACCTGCTTTTTCCAAGCGGGTCAGAATGCCGGTCAGGCTGGGACGGAGGATGCAGGCCTGATTAGCCAAGTCTTGGAAGTCGAGAGTGCCGTTTTCCGCTAAGAGCCGGATGATACGCCATTGCTGGTCAGTAATATTGGCTTGGTTCAGAATAGGGCGGAA
>NZ_JBQCTZ010000457.1:0-790 GCF_051963715.1 Neisseria sp. P0001.S005
GCCTTGCAAAACCTGATGCGCGATGGCATTTTGCTGGCTTTGACCGCCGTATCTTGGATTATTACGCCCAAACAGGTACGCGCAGGCAATGAGTTCAACTTCGAGCCGATTGCCGAAGTGGGCAAACTGTTTTTGGGTATTTTCATTACCATTTCACCTGTTTTGGCGATTTTGAAAGCCGGTGAAACAGGCGCATTGGCTTCCGTTGTTTCTTTGGTTCACGACGCGGCAGGCAATCCGATTAATGTAATGTATTTCTGGATGAGCGGCATTTTGTCGGCATTCTTGGATAACGCGCCGACTTATTTGGTGTTCTTCAATATGGCCGGTGGCGATGCCCAAGCCTTGATGACAGGCCACCTGTTCCATTCGCTGCTGGCAGTATCCATGGGTTCCGTATTTATGGGCGCACTCACTTATATCGGTAATGCGCCGAACTTCATGGTAAAAGCCATTGCCGAACAACGCGGCGTGCCGATGCCTTCCTTCTTCGGCTACATGGCATGGTCGGTAATTGTATTGGTACCGCTGTTTGCCCTGCATACGATGGTTTTCTTCGTTTGGCAGCTCTTTTAAACTTAGAGGCCGTCTGAAATTCAGACGGCCTTTTATTTTTAGCTATATCATCAAATATAGCGTTTAAATATCAATCAGTTAAAAATTATTTCCCTTAACACTCGATTACACATTCCTACTTTTTCCCACTTTTCCCGTAAAAATAAGCGTAAAACTGACATAAAGCAGCCTATACCTGATAAAATCTAAAGCTTTGTTGTTTGCGTTTATTCGT
>NZ_JBQCTZ010000458.1:0-788 GCF_051963715.1 Neisseria sp. P0001.S005
ATTTGCTGCCGAAATGGTAAAAATCGAAGGAGGCAGCTACCGTCCTCTCTATCTCAAAAAAGAAACTTCCCTTATTAGAGTCAAACCTTTCCAGCTTGACAAATATCCGGTAACCAATGCTGAATTTGCCGAATTTGTGAAAACACATCCGCAATGGCAAAAAGGCAATATCGGCTCCAAACACGCTGAAAAAGCTTACCTGAAACATTGGGTAAAAAACGGCAGCAACAGTTTTGCGCCTAAAGCCAGCGAACTCAAACACCCGGTAACCAATGTTTCGTGGTTTGCCGCCAATGCCTACTGCGTTTCCAAAGGCAAACGTCTGCCGACTATTGACGAATGGGAGTTTGCAGGCTTGGCTTCTGCCACTCAAAAAGACGGCTCTGCCGAGCCTGGCTACAACCGCACTATCTTGGATTGGTATGCAGACGGCGGCCGCAACGGCCTGCACGACATCGGTAAAAACAAACCCAACTATTGGGGCGTATACGATATGCACGGCCTGATTTGGGAATGGACTGAAGATTTCAACAGCAGCCAACTCTCTGCCGGCTCATCCAACACACAAATGTTCTGTAGCGGCGCATCCGTAGGCTCAAGTGATCCGTCCAACTATGCTGCATTCTTACGCTACGGCATCCGCACCAGCCTGCAGTCCAAATATGTTTTAAATAACTTGGGCTTCCGCTGTGCAAGCAAATAAAGTTTAGTTTTTTATCACCAAAGCAGCTTTGGCGGTACTGAAAGGTATCGCCGCTTTTTTTGGCCGTCTGAAAAGATATGGCGCA
>NZ_JBQCTZ010000459.1:0-782 GCF_051963715.1 Neisseria sp. P0001.S005
TTTTTTTAATGAACGAGCCATACTAATTAACCTTTATTTGAGTAACGACGACGAACAATCATGTTATCCGTGCGTTTATTATTACGAGTGCGGTAGCCCTTAGCAGGAGTACCCCATGGGCTAACCGGTTCGCGAGCTTCACCAGTACGGCCTTCACCACCACCATGTGGGTGATCGACAGGGTTCATGACAACACCACGAACGGTCGGACGAATACCACGCCAGCGGTTAGCACCAGCTTTGCCGATTTTTTTCAGGCTTTGTTCTTCGTTACCAACCTCACCGATAGTTACACGGCAATTTACGCTAATTTTGCGCACTTCACCAGAACGCAAACGAACTTGAGCGTAAGCACCTTCTTTTGCAAGCAATACCGCAGAAGCACCAGCTGAACGGGCAATTTGTGCACCTTTACCTGGTTTCATTTCAATACAGTGAATAGTTGTACCAACTGGAATATTGCGAATCGGCAGAGTATTACCTACTTTGATAGCAGCTTCAGCACCGGAAACCAATACTGCGCCAGCTTGAATACCACGAGGAGCAATGATGTAACGACGCTCACCATCTGCATAGCACAACAATGCAATAAATGCAGTACGGTTAGGGTCATACTCGATACGCTCTACTTTTGCAGGGATACCGTCTTTGTTACGTTTAAAATCTACAACACGGTAATGGTGTTTATGACCACCACCTTTATGGCGGGTAGTGATATGACCATTGTTGTTACGACCGGCAGTAGAATTTTTCTTTTCCAGCAGAGGTGCATAAGGTGCACC
>NZ_JBQCTZ010000460.1:0-780 GCF_051963715.1 Neisseria sp. P0001.S005
TAATAAGGGAAGTTTCTTTTTTGAGATAGAGAGGACGGTAGCTGCCTCCTTCGATTTTTACCATTTCGGCAGCAAATGTATTGCCGCAGATTAAGGCACTGCCTAAGAGGAGGAGTCGTATGAGTTTCATGGTACGCCCTTATTATCGATTGAAACAGGAAATTTATTTTTCAGATAGCCTAATCATAACAAGGCCGTCTGAAAAATCAATCTGTCTGATTGAACAGGAAGATTAATCGTGATGGAAGCCACTGCGGCTCTAAAGAGTAGGGCAGCAGTGGCTTGGCGTATTAAACCGAGAGATTATTTAGCGGCTTCAGAAGCACCAGACGCAGCTGCTGGAGCAGAAGCGGCAGCACCGGCAGGTTGGTAAACGGTGTCGCTCAGTTTTTTGGTCATGATTTCAGGGTTTTCATCACCCTCAACTTTCAATTGACCCAAAGCACCTTTGTTGAACGCACGGAAGAGAGAGTGGTCAACCACAGTGTAGCTGCCTGGAACGTCGACTTTGAATTCGATCATGGCGGCGCCACCGGCAGGAATCAGGGTACTTTGTACGTTTTCGTTGATCAGTTTACCACCTTCAACATATACTTTGTCGAAGATTTCGCCGATAACGTGGAAAGAAGATACCAAGTTAGGACCACCGTTACCAACGTACATACGAACAGTTTCACCAGTTTTAGCTTTCAGAGCGTTGTCGCCGGCGATAGAGCCTACGTGACCGTTGAATACAACGTATTCAGGTTGTTCAGCAATCGCTTTATCCATATCGAAAGG
>NZ_JBQCTZ010000461.1:0-780 GCF_051963715.1 Neisseria sp. P0001.S005
TTGATGCATGCCGTTGTTTCAGACGGCCTATTATTTAAAATTGCTTTTCGGAGTGTATATGAGCTATTCGTTTACCGAGAAAAAACGTATCCGTAAGAGTTTTGCAAAGCGAGAGAATGTCTTAGATGTTCCTTTCCTGCTGGCAACCCAAATTGATTCTTATGCGAAATTTTTGCAGCTGGAAAATGCTTTTGACCAACGCACTGATGATGGTCTGCAAGCGGCATTTAATTCTATTTTCCCGATTGTGAGCCATAACGGTTATGCGCGATTGGAGTTTGTGCATTACACATTGGGCGAACCTTTATTCGATATTCCTGAATGTCAATTGCGCGGCATTACTTACGCGGCTCCATTGCGTGCCCGTATCCGTTTGGTGATTTTGGATAAAGAAGCATCTAAGCCGACTGTAAAAGAAGTTCGTGAAAACGAAGTATATATGGGTGAAATCCCATTGATGACGCCAAGCGGCTCTTTTGTCATCAATGGTACTGAGCGTGTGATTGTTTCCCAGCTGCACCGTTCTCCAGGCGTGTTCTTTGAGCATGACCGTGGTAAAACACATTCTTCCGGTAAGCTGTTGTTCTCTGCTCGTATTATTCCTTACCGTGGTTCATGGTTGGATTTCGAATTTGATCCAAAAGATTTGCTGTATTTCCGTATCGACCGTCGCCGTAAAATGCCGGTTACGATTTTGTTGAAAGCTTTGGGCTACAACAATGAACAAATCTTGGATATTTTCTACGACAAAGAAACTTTCTATTTGTCTTCAAACGGTGT
>NZ_JBQCTZ010000462.1:0-776 GCF_051963715.1 Neisseria sp. P0001.S005
AATTCGTAACCGTGGTTTTTGACGTAGCCGGCGTTGACGGCTTCACGGATGGCGACAGAGTCGTGGCGGTTTTGCGGATTGGCAAGCGCGTCTTTGATGGTCTGCCAGAAGTAGCTGCCGTTTGCGGCAAACGTGCCGTCGTTGTAGTTGAAGCCGATTTCGGTATTGCGCGCGCGTTCAGCTTTAGTGCCGTCGGCAATCGAGATGATGCCGCGTTTGCCGTGGGTTTGCAGCGCGTCATACAGGCGCGGGCTGCGGCTGGCGTAGTTGTGGCTTACGCTGAAGCTCAAGTTTTCGACAGGTTGGTAAATTACGCCCAGACTCGGGTTGACTTTGCCGTCTGAAACCGATTTGCCGTCATGGGTTTTGATATCGAAATGGTCGTAACGCAGACCGCCGGTCAGGGTAACATCGCCGATATCTTGGATGGCTTCGACATACACGCCGTAATCGGTTTTGGTCGGGTTGGTCAGGCTGTATCCGCGTACCAGACTTTGCAGGGCGGCATCGGTGCTGGTGTATTGCGAATTCAGGAAGGTATGAGGTTTGATTTCCTGATGGCGGTAGTTGACACCGTATTTCAACAGGGTTTTTTCGGCAAGGCGGCTGTCGAAGTTGATATTTGCACCTTTGGTGGTGATTTTGGTTGTGGTCGGACCTGCCACATTGCCTGCGTAACCGCTGCCGCTGTCATCGGCGGAATAGCGTTCGTTTTCCAACACATAGGCGTTGGCGTTCAGTTTTTCGACAAAGCCCAGGTTTTTACCCGTGTACTC
>NZ_JBQCTZ010000463.1:0-774 GCF_051963715.1 Neisseria sp. P0001.S005
CTGTCGCATATAGAACCCAGCTTACACAGAGCGCCTGAATAGGCTTTTATGAGTGTCCAAGATTTGGGGGCCAGTTCCGGCCTTTTCGATATGAAACACATTTTTGTTTCCATATTTATGGTTACGCAACATCAACAAACATACGCAAAAAACCGTCAAACCAAAAAAGCATATACGTTTTGTGTTAAAGTAAACATTATTGATCGGCTGTTTTTCGTCCAGGCCGTCTGAAAGGTTTTATCTTATGAACTTTTTCCGCAAGACTGTTTTATTTTTAGTCGTCCTCTCCATATTTGCCGCCTGCGGCTCCTTTATTTCCCAATACGTTTTGGGTATGAACCCGTGCGTATTGTGCATCCTGCAACGCTTGTGCGTATTGGGTGTCGGGCTGTTGGCCATTGTTACAGCATTCAGTTCTCAATCTTCCAAATTTGCCCGCTCGCTCTCGGCATTGTTGATTGCCGCTCCGGCCGTTTACGGCGCCGGTGTCGCCGCCTATCAAATTTGGTTGCAAAGCCTGCCGCCCGGCACCGCCCCTTCCTGCGGCGCACCTTGGACCTTCCGCCTGCGCGACTGGCCCTTGTTCGATTGGTTTGAACCCATCGTTCGCGGCTTTGGCAACTGCGCCGAGCCGGACTATCTATTCGGTGTTGCCCTACCGGTGTGGAGTATTTTGTATTTCGGCTTTGTCGTATTGCTGCTGCTTTGGGCTTGGTTGAAAACCAGAAAAATCTGATTGGTTTCGATATAAAAAGGCCGTCTGAAATTTCAGAC
>NZ_JBQCTZ010000464.1:0-770 GCF_051963715.1 Neisseria sp. P0001.S005
AATTAATGGTTGCTGCCGATTTTTTGGTCGAATTCGGCACGGTGTTCCGGCAGGAGGTAAGGGCGCAACAGGCTGAGTGTGCGGCTGATGCCCCGTACTTTGGAATCTTCGGTCAACTTGGCGCGGCCGCGCAGGGAGCTGTCGAAGTCGAACCAGTATTTTGTCACCATCCACATATTGACGGCAAGGTCGTTCATGGCGGTTTGGTCTGCGCTGATGATGTTCAGACCGTTGAGCTGGGTCAGCAGGTTGACCAACAGCGGGGAAACTTTGGCTTGGGTAAAGGTATTGTGTTCGCCCAATAATTCGGCACTGCGGGCAAGCAGGGTATTTACATCGCTGAAAAGGAAACGGTATTCCCACATCACATCATAAATACCGGCCATGTAGTTGATGGAGTCTTCCACATTAGACGGCAACACGGCTTCGTTAAGGTAGACAAGCAGGGCCTCGCTGTAACGCTTAAACAATTGGACGATGATTTCGTCTTTGTTGCGGAAATGGTAGTAGAGGTTGCCCGGGCTGATGCCCAAGTGGGCGGCAATATGGTTGGTGCTGATATTGCGCTCGCCTTCTTCGTTGAACAAGGCGAGGCTGGCATTGATGATTCGTGTGTAAGTGTTGACTTTAGCAATGCGCGGCATGGGATACACTCCTTTGTTTTACAGGCTGTATGAAGTAGGCAGCCAGTTGGGTTCTGCGTGTAATTCTACCTGAAATTGAGTAAATACTGTATTACAAACATATTGTGCCAGCTGGTGGACATCTTG
>NZ_JBQCTZ010000465.1:0-770 GCF_051963715.1 Neisseria sp. P0001.S005
GCAATATCACGGCTCAATACGACGGTTGCGTCCAAGTGGGCGAAAGTTGTCGCTGGAGACGGGTCAGTCAAGTCATCCGCAGGTACATATACTGCTTGGATGGAAGTAATGGAACCGGTTTGGGTAGAGGTAATACGCTCTTGTAAACGACCCATTTCTTCAGCCAATGTCGGTTGGTAACCCACTGCAGAAGGCATACGACCCAACAGTGCAGATACTTCGGTACCGGCCAGAGTGTAACGGTAGATATTGTCAACGAAGAACAATACGTCGCGACCTTTACCGTTTTCGTCTTTTTCGTCACGGAAGTATTCAGCCATAGTCAAACCTGTCAAAGCAACGCGCAGACGGTTGCCTGGAGGTTCGTTCATTTGGCCATACACCATGGCTACTTTATCCAATACGTTGGAATCTTTCATCTCGTGGTAGAAGTCGTTACCTTCACGGGTACGTTCACCCACACCTGCGAACACGGACAGACCGCTGTGCGCTTTGGCGATGTTGTTAATCAATTCCATCATATTTACGGTTTTGCCCACACCGGCACCACCGAACAGACCTACTTTACCGCCCTTAGCAAACGGACACAGTAAGTCGATCACTTTAATACCGGTTTCCAGCAATTCGGTAGTTGAAGACAACTCGTCGAATTTCGGAGCAGTTTGGTGAATGGCACGGCTCTTGTCGGTATCGATCGGACCTGCTTCATCAACAGGCGTACCCAATACGTCGACAATACGACCCAATGTACCTTTACCTACCGGCACAGT
>NZ_JBQCTZ010000466.1:0-769 GCF_051963715.1 Neisseria sp. P0001.S005
GCGATCATGATAACGTCGAGGTCGGCGCGAGGTACGATTTGGTTGTAGTGTACGTTGAAGCCGTGGGCAAACGCCAATACTGCGCCTTCTTTCAAGTTAGGCTCGATTTCGTTTTTGTATACGATAGGTTGGTTTTCGTCAGGCAACAGAATCATTACAACGTCGGCTGCTTTGGTTGCTTCAGCAACGGTGCGCACGTCGTGGCCGGCTGCTTCGGCTTTTTTCCAAGAGCCGCCTTGGCGCAGACCGATTACGACATTTACGCCGGAATCTTTCAGGTTTGCTGCGTGTGCGTGACCTTGTGAACCGTAACCGATGATGGCAACGGTTTTGCCTTTGATCAGAGAAAGGTCAGCGTCTTTATCGTAATAAACTTGCATTTTATTTCCTTAGTGTAAGAGGGTTCCGGATAATCCGGGTTGAGTTAAAAGTAATAGGGGTTTAAGCGGGGACTTGGTTCATCAAGACGATTTCCAATGCTTCGGTTTTTCCTTCGATGGATTTGACGAAGTTTTGGAAATGTTCGCTGGCATTGTGTTCGTCAATAGCTGCTTGGGATTTCCAGCTTTCTACGAATACGAAACGGTTGGGTTTGCCGATTTCTTGGTGCAGGTCGTAGCTGATGTTGCCTTCTTCTGCACGGCTGGCTTTGACCAAGTCTTTAAACTGGGCAGCCAGAGCCTCGGTGTATTCGGGTTTGACGGTAACTAATGCAACGATTTGGATGCTTGACATATTTGTCTCCTACTGTTTTTCAGACGGCCTTTGT
>NZ_JBQCTZ010000467.1:0-766 GCF_051963715.1 Neisseria sp. P0001.S005
GTGAACGGCAGCCAGTTGTACAAAACTGCCAATTCCACAGCCACCCACTTGGGCGGCGGATCGGCAGTTCAGGCCGATGGCAGCATTAGCGCGCCGACCTACACCCTGGCCAATGCCACTGGTACGCCAACGAACTACAGCAACGTAGGCGACGCATTGACTGCGCTGAATGCACGCACCAATGCGGCCAACGCCGGTTGGAAATTCCAAGTGAACAGCGGTGCTGCGGAAACCATCAAGCCGAATGATACGGTAGGGTTTAAAGATGGTACCAACATTGCCATAACCAACAACGGTAAAGACATTACCATTGCCACCAAACCTAACCTGACTGCCGACAGCTTGACAATTAACAACGGCCCGGTCATCAACGGTAACGGTATTAGCACCAACGGCAAAAACATTGATATGGGTAACAACGGCAAGATCACCAACCTGACCAGCGGCAACGTTGCGGCAGGCGACAACAGTGCCGTAACTGGCGGTGCAGTTAATACCGCAATCAATACTGCCATCAATACTGCCGTGACCGATTTGAAAGACGCCGGCTTCAAGATCGGAGCCGACAGCGGTGCAGACGACACCGTAAAACTGGGCGAAACCGTCAAATATGCCGGCGATGCCAATATCAAGACCACGGTTACCAACAACCAAATCGGCTTTAAACTGGCCGACAGCATTACCGTTGGCCCGGCCAGCGGCGGCAACCCGGTTACCGTCGACGGTAGTGCCGGTACGGTTACCGGCCTGACAAACAAAACTTGGA
>NZ_JBQCTZ010000468.1:0-758 GCF_051963715.1 Neisseria sp. P0001.S005
GTCGACCGCATTCTGTACACGCCGGTTGTTGAAGATTTTTCAATTTGATATCTGACTATCACTTTCGTAACTTAACAATTATTCTTTAATTCTTGTTAAAAAGGCCGTCTGAAATATTTCAGACGGCCTAAGATTCAGATAGCGTGCGAACAACCGGAAACCATTTTCTTCAAGGTTGTCGCATCTAAGATTTTGATGTGCTTGTGTTCAACCGAAATCAAGCCTTCATGATGGAATTTAGACAAGGTGCGGCTGACTGTTTCCAGTTTCAGCCCCAAATAGCTGCCGATTTCCTCACGCGACATCCGCAAGATAAAATCATTGGCGGCAAAGCCTCGTGAATAGAGACGCTGAGACAGGTTGAGCAAGAATGCCGCCAATCGCTCTTCAGCGCGCATATTGCCCAAAAGCAGCATAACGCCCTGATCTCGGACAATTTCGCGGCTCATCAAGCGGAAAAAGTGGGAGCGGAGGCTGGGAATATCCTGACCGAGTTCCTCAATATGAGTAAACGGAAGCTCGCATACCTCGCTGTCTTCCAAAGCCACAGCATCACAGCTGTGAATATGGGAACAAATCCCATCCATACCGATCAGCTCGCCCGACATAAAAAAGCCGGTTACCTGATCTCGTCCATCTTGGCTGGCGACTGTTGTCTTAAAGAAGCCCGCACGGATGGCAAACAAAGAGGTAAACGGCTCGCCGGCACGGAACAGGTATTCACCTTTTTTCAGACGGCGGCTTTGACGAATAACCGC
>NZ_JBQCTZ010000469.1:0-755 GCF_051963715.1 Neisseria sp. P0001.S005
ATGTTCGTGTACTGAAATACGGTTTCCGTAAAGGCGACAATGCTCCTTTGGCATTGGTTGAATTGGTTGATAAAGCAACTGATTCTGCTGAATAAGCAAATTAATATGAAAGCACCACCTGTTTAAGGTGGTGTTTTTTTATTTGGATATTTTCGCTATCATTTCATTAGCTATAATACTTTGATGGGAAATCTTTATTCTATAAGGGTTTCTCATTTTTCTTCTATCTGAGAAAAGACTTAGAACAGTAGGATTGGTCCTAATTTACTTTTTTCTTATGTTTTCAGTTCTCATAACGGTAGGTTTACATACCGCCTGCTATAGCGTTTCCATAGTGAATCTCAGTCTTTGTTGAAGTCAGTGGTCATTTGGCTACAAGGTTATTACCTGTTCGTCTGAGATAAATGATTAATTAAGGCTTTCTTTGGTGGATGTGTTGCCATTAGTCTGCCCCTTAAGGCTTCTGCTTTAAGGGGCATCGTTTTGTCTAAATGGCAGGGATTAAAAAAGCCGTCTGAAATTTCAGACGGCCTTTGGTTTTACCAGATATCGGATTTGATTTTGCGTTTCAAGCCCGGGTGTTCAGAGAGTTTGAACTCTGGGTCTTTACCCATTTTCAGCTTGGCTGTGTAGTCTTTCAACAGCAGGAAGGCAAGTGGTGACAGGAGCAGGATGGCAACGAGGTTAATCCATGCCATGATGCCCATGGCCATGTCTGCCATATCCCATACCAAGGGTACGTTGGCAACTGCGCC
>NZ_JBQCTZ010000470.1:0-751 GCF_051963715.1 Neisseria sp. P0001.S005
TTGATGACAGAGGCCGTCTGAAACAACAGGAGACATAACACATGAAATCTGTACAACAACGTTTGTCCGCTTTACGCGAAGCCATGAAAAAACAGGGCGTGGACGCGTTTGTCATTCCTTCCGCCGATCCGCACCTTTCCGAATACCTGCCCGAGCATTGGCAGGCACGCCGCGATTTTTCCGGCTTTACCGGTTCGGCCGGCACTTTGGTGGTGACCGCCGATAAAGCAGGCGTGTGGACGGACAGCCGCTATTGGGAACAGGCAGGCCAACAGCTTGCGCCAAACGGCATCGAGCTGCAAAAAATGGGCGTTGATGCGCCTTATACCGAGTGGTTGGCACAAAATCTGCCCGAGGGCGCAGTGGTCGGCGCACCTGCCGATATGTTCGCACTCAGCGGCGAGCGCGGTTTGAAACAGGCACTTGCCGCCAAAAACATCCGCCTCGAATATCCTGAAACCTTGTTGGACGAAGTGTGGGACGACCGTCCTGCATTGCCGACTCCGGAAATCTACGTTCACCATCCCGACTATGTTTCCGAAACTGCGGTCGAAAAACTGGCCCGTATCCGTGCGGCCATGAAAGAGCAGGGCGCAGAGGCGCATTTGGTTTCTTCTTTGGACGACATCGCTTGGATTACCAATCTGCGCGGTGATGATGTGCCGTTTAACCCCGTGTTCTTGTCCCATCTGTTTATCAGCCAAGACAAAGCCGTATTGTTTACCGATGCAGGCCGTCTGAAAGCCGAATC
>NZ_JBQCTZ010000471.1:0-751 GCF_051963715.1 Neisseria sp. P0001.S005
TCTCGGACACGATTAATTTGTAACATTACCAAAGGCCGTCTGAAATTTCATCTTTCAGACGGCCTTTTCTTAATCCTCGCGATTCCAGTACGTTTTTTGTGCGAATACCAATTTATTGTCAGTGAATTTCAAACTGTCCAAATTCAATGCCCAAACATCGCTTTTCATCACTCGAGCAGCAGGATGCGCTTTGTAATACAAAGACTGCGCCGCTTTCAAATCCGCTTCATCCTCAATCAAAGCGGCAGTCGCCGCAAACTGAATGCCGCTGATTTTTGCGATGCTGTCAGGTTGTCCGGCAATGGTACCGGCTACTTTGGCAGAACGACTCATCATTCCGCCATGCTTCGTTTTCAAAGATGTCAGCACAATCAATCGGGCATTCACCTCATCAAACACATAAAAACAGCAAGCTGCCCAAACTTCGCCCTCTTCCGCAGCAGCAATACTGACGACATGATGATTGCTCAAAAACTTCACTATATTGACAGGAATCGTTTGCATGGTTTTTATCTTCCTTCGCAGTAGACGAAATTATGCTCAGGCCGTCTGAAACATCAGCCCTGCCAGCGCGGCACATCGTTTTGAATGATGCCGAACAAGTCCAAAGCATGAGAGACGCTGTGTGTAATCATATCTTCGATGGATTCAGGCTTCTGATATAAAGCCGGAACGGGAGGAAACACGATACCGCCCATCTCTGTCACGCGGCGCATATTTTCAATGTGCGCCAAGTTTAACGGCGCTTCAC
>NZ_JBQCTZ010000472.1:0-746 GCF_051963715.1 Neisseria sp. P0001.S005
GTTTGGCATTCGCCGCATACGCCGTACATATACAGCGCGTGATCGACGATGCGGTAGCCGTTTTCTTCGGCGATTTTGTCTTGCAGCGCTTCGATTTCCGGATTGTGGAATTCGGTTACTTCGCCGCATTTCACGCAGACGATGTGGTCGTGGTGATCGCCTTTGTCCAATTCGTAAACCGCTTTGCCGGTTTCAAAATGGTGGCGTTGCAAAATGCCGGCCTGTTCAAACTGGGTCAGCACACGGTAAATCGTCGCCACGCCGATTTCCACACCCTCTTCCAACAGGATACGGTACACATCTTCCGCACTCAAATGCTCCTCGGCATGGGTCTCGAACAAGTCCAAAATTTTCAAACGTGGACCCGTAACTTTCAAACCGCTGTCTTTCAATTGCGCAATGTTGCTGAATTTTTCCATAATATTCAATATCCCTGTAAGGTAATAACCGTTATAATACGCACTTTCCGCCCGTTTGCCCACTATTGGGCCGTTAAAGGGCGGCAATCTGCCGCCGGTCTTGCAATTGAAAATCGGCGAAAAGAAAAATTAAGAAGATGATTATCGTTTGCTTTTTAAAAATATTCAAGCGATGATAAACATCTTTCCCGAAATGACACAGAAAGGTAAGCCCGTGAATAAAGCCTTATGCCTTGCCATCGCCGCTATTTTAGGTCTGGCCTCATGCAGTGCCGAGCGCGTATCCAACTTTCCATCCTACAAACTCAAAATCATTCAAGGTAACGA
>NZ_JBQCTZ010000473.1:0-739 GCF_051963715.1 Neisseria sp. P0001.S005
TGACGTTGGTAGTGTGCTTTAGTACCAGTAATGCGGGCAGGGATGATTTTGCCGTTTTCAGAGATGAAGTCTTTCAACAAATCAACTTGTTTGTAATCAACTTCTTGGATTTTTTCAGCCGTAAAGCGGCAGAATTTTCTACGTTTGAATGATTGACGAGCCATTGTCGTTTAACCTTTATATTCTTTAATGTTCTGTATGCGTAGTACCGGCTTGGGGAAGCGTTGGCTGCGTTGCGCCAAAAAACCTTCCGACTCGATGACGGCATCTTGCCGATACTGCCATTCCTCAGCCTGCTTACCTAAAATCCGCGCAGGAATTTCAAATTTGACCAGACATTTCTGTCCGTTTTCTTCCTGCCAAGACTCATGTTGCAACACAACATCTAAAACAGGAACTCCTGCCGGCGTATATCTCAAAGGCTGAACCTGCAAGATACGGGCGGTAAGCTTAATCAGATTGTTCAATCTTATTCGGCTGCTGCAACTTCTTCAGCTGCACCGTTCAGCAAGTTTTTTGCTTTTTCGCCGCCCAGCATTGGGGAAGCTTCAGTTACAGCGTGTTTTGTTTTGATGGTCAGGTGACGCAGTACGGCATCATTGAAGCGGAAAGCAGTTTCCAGCTCTTCAACCACTTCAGGAGTAGTTTCGATATTCATCAAAACATAGTGTGCTTTGTGGATTTTATTGATTGGGTAAGCCAATTGACGACGGCCCCAGTCTTCCAAACGGTGGATTTT
>NZ_JBQCTZ010000474.1:0-737 GCF_051963715.1 Neisseria sp. P0001.S005
ATAACCTTTCTATCGAAGAAGCTGTAAAAAAAGTGCTTGATTGGTATCATAAAGTTTAAAATTTGGAGTATAATCGCGAAGTTTTCATTTCAGACGGCCTGTTAACCCTATAACAAGGCCGTCTGAAAACATTTCCCAACCTGCCGCGCCAAGGACGGCAGGTCATTTCAAACCTAACCCGCACCCCTTGGCGGTGTACCGAAAAGAGTATATATGACTATGGAAAATTTTGCCCAGCTGCTGGAAGAAAGCTTTACCCTGCAAGAGATGAACCCAGGTGAAGTGATTACTGCCGAAGTAGTCGGCATCGATCAAAACTTCGTTACCGTTAACGCAGGTCTGAAATCAGAATCTCTGATTGATGTTGCTGAATTCAAAAACGCTCAGGGCGAGATTGAAGTTAAAGTTGGCGATTTCGTTACCGTTACCATCGAATCTGTTGAAAACGGCTTCGGCGAAACCAAACTGTCCCGCGAAAAAGCCAAACGTGCTGCCGACTGGATCGCTTTGGAAGAAGCGATGGAAAACGGCGACATCCTGTCCGGCGTTATCAATGGCAAAGTCAAAGGCGGTCTGACCGTTATGATCAACAGCATCCGCGCATTCCTGCCGGGTTCTTTGGTTGACGTACGTCCTGTAAAAGACACTTCTCACTTCGAAGGCAAAGAAATTGAATTCAAAGTGATCAAACTGGACAAAAAACGCAACAACGTTGTTGTGTCCCGCCGCGCTGTTCT
>NZ_JBQCTZ010000475.1:0-716 GCF_051963715.1 Neisseria sp. P0001.S005
TTCAAGGATTGATACCCTATTCGGGTAATGGCAAAATCTAACTTTCAGCAACCATTACGAAAGTTAGCATTATGTTTTATATTTCAGAAGAAGAATTGAGATTTAAAAAAGATACGAATCCTAATTATTCAAATGAAAAATTGTGTCATGTGTTTATGACTGAATTATTCAATTTGAAAAATTTGTATCCGTTCCATAATTTTATTGAGATTGCAAAAAACGCAATGCAATATTATTTGAACAGAAGTTACTTAGATGAAGTAATTGTATTTTTTGAAGATTGTTCAATTCTGAAAGTGAATTTCACAAAAGATGGGTTTGAGTGGTCTGAACATTATGATGAAGATATTACAACGGCTTTTTATTACGGTCGTTATACTTTTAGGGTTTAATTTTTCGTTCGCTGATGTCGATATACACGTTGAAAAAAATGGTCGTATGCGTGTACCGGCTGGCGGATTTAATCAGAATGGGATACGCCCTTGGATGTATCTTGATAATAATGGACCTAAGTTTCATCATGAATATGTTTCAAGATTTGATAAATCACTTCACGTCCGTGAAGCCTCCACCGGTCTCCGCTCTGCCTCAACTGTCCCCGTAACGTTAGAAGCTCGAGTATCCCGAAAAGCCGTCCTTTCAGGCGCATTTGGCCTGGTAAAAGCAGGCGCAAAACTTGGTTTAAAAGCTTTACCATACGTTGGAGCTGCTTCATA
>NZ_JBQCTZ010000476.1:0-708 GCF_051963715.1 Neisseria sp. P0001.S005
AGTAACGTCGGAAACGTTGAAGTCACCGCGGATCCAAGTGGACAAATCAGGACCGATAACAGGGATGGCGGAGAACAGGTTAATAATTACCTGCGCACCCCAGAAGGACATTTGCCCCCAAGGCAACAGGTAACCCATAAAGGCTTCTGCCATCAATGCCAAGAAAATCAGAGAACCGAAAATCCACACCAATTCACGAGGTTTTTTGTACGAACCGTAAATCAAACCACGGAACATGTGCAGATAAACGACGATGAAGAAGAAAGATGCGCCGGTGGAGTGCATGTAGCGGATAATCCAGCCGCCGGACACGTCGCGCATGATGTATTCTACTGCAGTAAAGGCAGCAGGCAGATGGTAGGCGTTAAGGTTGCCGTCCGGTTTGTAGTTCATGGTCAGGAAAATACCGCTGACGATTTGAATTACAAGGACGAGCAGGGCCAAAGAGCCGAAGTAATACCAGAAGTTGAAGTTCTTCGGCGCATAGTATTGAGCCAAATGCTCATTCCACATTTTAGACAGAGGGAAGCGATCGTCCATCCAGCCTAACAATGCTTTTGCTTTGCTATTGGTTTGGTTTGCCATAATTATCGTTCCTTATTTTTAGTCTTCGCCCACCAAAACAGTCGTATCGCTCAGATATTTGTAAGGCGGTACAACCAAGTTGGTCGGTGCAGGAACACCTTTGTATACTCGGCCTGCAATGTC
>NZ_JBQCTZ010000477.1:0-706 GCF_051963715.1 Neisseria sp. P0001.S005
ACGGCTCCGAAAGGAATAATTCGTTGTTATATTATCAGAAAAGGCCGTCTGAATAATATTTGTTTTCAGACGGCCTGATTGAAAAAATGAATATTGCCCTATTCGGCTTTGGCTTTATAAAAATATGAACATACTGATGGGTTATCAAAATGAGTGCCATATTGGCGCCCCACATTCGGAGACCCAACCCATGAAAAAAATTTCTCTTGTTAGCCGCCCTTCCCTTACTGTTTACCACTTATTCAAATGCCGCCACGCCTAAAGCGGAAGCTTCAAAACCAGCTTCGGCACACAAACAAACCAAGCAGCGTTTTTCCGGCAAAATCACCGGCTATCAAACCGCCGAGCATTTGTTCTCCGTACGCAAGGGCGACCGCCTGCGCATCAGTAAAACCGGCAGCCCTAACGCCTATTTCAACGTATGGGCACCCAAAGACGATGAAGCCGTATTTAACGGTTCGGCACAAGGCGATAAATTTGACGGTATCGCTACCCAATCGGGCAAATATAAAGTGCAGGTCTATATGATGCGCGCCCAAGCCCGCCGTAACACTACTGCCCATTACGCCGTAAACGTCATCAAAAACTAAGGGGCTGACGTAGATTAGCCCTAAATTCCACACCAATCTCGCAGGATTTTAAGCTGTTGAGACGGTGTGCCGAAGTTAAATCGAAATTCGCATTCTTTCAAGAACAGCGGGAAAGA
>NZ_JBQCTZ010000478.1:0-701 GCF_051963715.1 Neisseria sp. P0001.S005
GCGGCAATGGATCCGAAAGATGCCTCCAAATGGTTGGGTGCGCCTCCGCCGGATTTGACCCTGATTGCCCGTTCTAAGGGTGCAGACTACCTGTACGCCTATATGCGCGGCTTCTATAAAGACCCAACTCGTCCGAACGGTTGGAACAATACTGTTTTGGCCGGTGCGAGTATGCCTCACCCATTGTGGGAGCAACAAGGTGTTCAAGCCGTTGAGTTGGATGCCAAAGGTCAGCCCGTTATGATTAAAGACGAGCATGGTAACCTGACTCCTAAGTTGTATTGGGAATCTACCGGTCTGCACAGCCGTCGCCTGCCTAACGGTAAAGTAATCCAAAAAGAGTACGATACTTATGTACGCGACTTGGTGAACTACTTGGTGTACATGGGTGAGCCTGCTCAGTTGCAACGCCACCGCATCGGCTACATGGTTCTGGCATTCCTGTTTGCGGTAATGCTGCCATTGGCTTACTTCCTGAAAAAAGAATTCTGGAAAGACGTTCACTAATTCTTTTGAATCAAAAAGGCAAACCTGTTTCAGGTTTGCCTTTTTTGTTTGTGAAATTGGTTTATGCAAAAATAATGTAAATTTTAAAATTACTTAATATAAACAATATGATATGTTAAATTTCTGGATTAAGTGTTTGAAATTATGTATAATTCTGTCTGAATTTTTATAAGGCTTAAGGCCGTCTGAAAAGA
>NZ_JBQCTZ010000479.1:0-701 GCF_051963715.1 Neisseria sp. P0001.S005
TTTCGCCCTGCATCTGTATGGTATCTTCTTTAGCCATAAGCCTACTTACGTGACAAAGATTTCATATCTGGACGACTCATCAAGTCTTCATACTGACTACTCATTATGTATGAATTAATTTGCGTCCTAAAATCCATTGTAACAACGACCAAAATAAGCAAAGATGTACCACCGAAATTGATAGTAACATTCCATGCAGTTGTTAAAATTTCAGGTATCAGACAGATTATAGTAATGTACAAAGCACCAAATAATGTCAACCTTAGTACCACTTTTTCCAAATATCTAGAGGTTTGCTCACCTGGGCGAATACCCGGCACAAATGCACCACTCTTCTTCAAATTTTCAGCCATCTCTTTAGGACTAAATACTAAAGCAGTATAGAAATAGCAGAAGAAGATGATAGTTGTGGCAAATAATACAATATACAAAGGCTGTCCATGTTGCAGCATCGCAGCAACCTTATGAAGAACAGAACTCGTACTATTTGAACCAAACCAACCTAAAAGTGTAGATGGAAATAAAATGATACTGGAAGCAAAAATAGGAGGAATAACACCTGCCATATTTAGCTTGAACGGCATATGAATGCTTTGTCCTGGCATCATTCCAGAGCCAAACTGCCTTTTAGCATAATGCACAGGAACTTTACGCTGAGCACTCTCAAAATAAACTACAGCATAGATCAACAGCAAAATACC
>NZ_JBQCTZ010000480.1:0-697 GCF_051963715.1 Neisseria sp. P0001.S005
CGCTTACAACAGGAGCCTGCTGATGGCCGATTTGGTTTTGTCCGTTCATACGTACCCAGTAATTTTGTTGAAAGAACAGTAATTATACTCATTAAATCTTTATCGGCATAGCATGTTCAGGCCGTCTGAATCTTCAGACGGCCTGAGCCTATGATTTTTGCAGCCGCTATTTCAATCGGATGTAAAATGTACCGTCCGGCACGACGGGCAGGTATTTGCGGTAGAAGTCCAGATAGGTCTTGTTTGGGTCTATGTCGGCAAACTGCTGCGGATACAGGGTTTTGGCGATAAATTGCGCGCTGGCCAAATCGGTGAGCGAGCGGGAGGCGGTGTGGTAGATGCCGTAAACGCGTTTGTTTTTGACGGCAGGAATGTCTGCCCAGCCTTTGCGTTTGACAAATCCGGCCAGGCGGCGTTGCGCATCGGCCTGGCTGATGCCTATGCCCATCGCCATAATGTCAGGCTTGTCTTTATGGCCGTTTTCCGTCCCCGAAATGACGATGACGTCGGGTTTGGCCGTCAGGAATTTTTCAGGGTTTATCGGTCCCCAGTTTTTAACGTAAGGCGCGGCGATATTGTTGCCGCCTGCTGTGTCGGCAATCGCGCCCCACATATCTTTGCCGAAGGTGTAGCTGTATTCGGACGGGCCTTTGTCGCCGAACTCGATATAGATTTTCGGTTTGGACTGCTTGGCGCG
>NZ_JBQCTZ010000481.1:0-679 GCF_051963715.1 Neisseria sp. P0001.S005
GACAGCATCAGCCGCGAAGCGTTCAACACCGCTCACGAAATCTCCGCATACAGCCTGCCTGCGCTGGCAAAAGCCGCCCGTCCGATGATGCAGGGTCGCAACGCTGCAATCGTTGCCCTGAGCTACTTGGGCGCCGTTCGTGCCATTCCTAACTACAACGTTATGGGTATGGCCAAAGCCAGCCTCGAAGCCGGCATCCGCTTCACCGCCGCCTGCCTGGGTAAAGAAGGCATCCGCTGCAACGGCATCTCCGCAGGCCCGATCAAAACCCTGGCCGCTTCCGGCATCGCCGATTTAAGCAAACTCTTGGGCCACGTCGCTTCCCACAACCCATTGGGCCGCAACGTTACCACTGAAGAAGTCGGCAACACAGCCGCCTTCCTGCTGTCTGACCTCGCTTCCGGCATCACCGGCGAGATTACCTACGTTGACGGCGGTTACAGCATCAACGCGCTGAACGACGAAGAGAACTAAACAGTTTACACACCAAACGCACTTTCATCATGGAAGTGCGTTTTTTATGGCCGTTACATTATGGCGTGAATAACTGCATAACCAAAAAGGCCGTCTGAAAGTCAAATACGGATACGAAACATTAACTCTACAGGCTTTCAATGATTATGTTTTCAACATTATTATATTATCATTCCATCTTAACCTAAAGATTCGATAGAGCATT
>NZ_JBQCTZ010000482.1:0-679 GCF_051963715.1 Neisseria sp. P0001.S005
AATGCTCTATCGAATCTTTAGGTTAAGATGGAATGATAATATAATAATGTTGAAAACATAATCATTGAAAGCCTGTAAAGTTAATGTTTCGTATCCGTATTTGACTTTCAGACGGCCTTTTGGGTTATGCAGTTATTCAAGCCATAATGTAACGGTCATAAAAAACGCACTTTCATGATGAAAGTGCGTTTGGTGTGTAAACCGTTTAGTTTTCTTCGTCGTTCAGCGCGTTGATGCTGTAACCGCCGTCAACGTAGGTAATCTCGCCGGTGATGCCGGAAGCAAGGTCGGACAAGAGGAAGGCGGCGGTGTTGCCGACTTCATCGATGGTTACGTTGCGGCCCAGCGGGTTGTGGGAAGCGACGTGGCCTAAGAGTTTGCTTAAATCGGCAATGCCGGAAGCAGCCAGGGTTTTGATCGGGCCTGCGGAGATGCCGTTGCAGCGGATGCCTTCTTTGCCCAGGCAGGCGGCAGTGAAGCGGATGCCGGCTTCGAGGCTGGCTTTGGCCATGCCCATAACGTTGTAGTTAGGAATGGCACGAACGGCGCCCAAGTAGCTCAGGGCAACGATTGCGGCGTTGCGGCCCTGCATCATCGGACGTGCGGCTTTTGCCAGCGCAGGCAGGCTGTATGCGGAGATTTCGTGAGCGGTGTTGAACGCTTCGCGGCTGATGCTGTC
>NZ_JBQCTZ010000483.1:0-678 GCF_051963715.1 Neisseria sp. P0001.S005
GTTAAGACACTGGATTTTGATTCCAGCATGCGAAGGTTCGAATCCTTCCTCCCCAGCCAAATAAAAGCGTGTAAGTTTTCTTACACGCTTTTTTATGCTCAGAGCGAAATAACGCTGAAAAACTTTTTTTTACCCGTCTTTACGAGTATAATCGCGTAATTAGTGTCTTAGACATAGGGCAAAGGGAAGCGTAATGTTTTCTGCGCGTAAATCAAATTTAGAATCAGGTGAAGATATGGCTGCTTATGACAGTTTAATGGTATTTACCGGTAATGCAAATCCGGAATTGGCGCAACGCGTTGTCAAACATTTGGATATTTCACTCGGTGAAGCCACCGTTTCCAAATTCTCTGATGGCGAAGTAGCCATTGAACTGTTGGAAAATGTGCGTGGTCGCGATGTGTTTATTTTGCAATCTACCTGTGCGCCAACCAATGACAACCTGATGGAAATTTTGACTATGGCCGATGCACTCAAACGTGCTTCTGCCGGTCGTATTACTGCCGCGATTCCTTACTTTGGCTATGCGCGTCAAGATCGTCGTCCTCGCTCTGTTCGTGTACCTATTTCTGCTAAATTGGTAGCGAATATGTTGTACTCGGCAGGTATCGACCGCGTATTGACTGTTGACTTGCATGCCGATCAAATTCAAGGTTTCTTCGATATTCCGGTAGATAA
>NZ_JBQCTZ010000484.1:0-667 GCF_051963715.1 Neisseria sp. P0001.S005
AGATTGGTAAATAGAGTGTTCAGGTCGGTCATTTTTCTACTCCTATTGAGTGAGATATTTCAATATTTATGTTTTGAAATATAGCCGTAAAAATTTTACTTGCCAAGAAAAATTTTGACTAGATTGTTGACATTATTTTTTTACTAATTTGTAAAAATGGAATTATATTTTAAATTTAATTAAAAATATCTAAAAATATTTCATTAAATAGATTTAAATAAAAATAAAATGCCGAGTAATTAAACTAGAAAATGTTGAAAATTTTTTTGTAAAAATTTAATTCAGCTCAAAAATTTCTGTAAATTAGTGCGGAATTGTCAAAATTGTTAATGAGTGTACTACGCGAATATAGGGAAGATTACCTCATTGAAGACAGAGAGGCAGGCCGTCTGAAAATTCGGTACAATACACACGAAATTCCCACAACACATACATTAAGGAAACACATGAAAGCCTATCACGACCTTATGCGCCATGTTCTCGACAATGGCATCGACAAATCCGACCGTACCGGCACCGGCACGCGTTCCGTGTTCGGTTACCAAATGCGTTTTGATTTGAGTGAAGGCTTTCCGCTGTTGACCACCAAAAAACTGCATCTGCGCTCGATTATTCATGAGCTGCTTTGGTTTCTCAAAGGCGATACCAACATCAAATACCTGAAAGA
>NZ_JBQCTZ010000485.1:0-665 GCF_051963715.1 Neisseria sp. P0001.S005
CTTTCAGGAATCAGAGTAGGGTGTACACGCAACTCGATGCCTTTGTCGGTTTTACGGGTAATACCCAACAATTTGATACGGTAGCCAAGCTCTTCAGCGTATTTGATATCTCGGCTGTCGAGTTTGCTGATACCTTCTAAATAGCAGGCAGAAAAGTTCATCGGCGTACCGAATGCCAATGCGCTCATAATGGTAATCTTATGGCCGGCATCATGACCTTCGATATCAAAAGTAGGGTCAGCTTCTGCATAGCCCAAAGCCTGAGCTTCTTTCAATACGTCTGTAAATGCGCTGCCTTTTTCACGCATTTCAGTAAGAATGAAGTTGCTGGTACCATTAATAATACCGGCGATACTGCGGATTTGGTTTGCAGCCAAGCCTTCACGCAAAGCCTTGATGATAGGGATACCACCGGCAACAGCAGCTTCAAACTGCACCATGACATTTTTTTCTTCCGCCAAAGGGAAAATTTCATTGCCGTATTCAGCCAGCAGTTTTTTATTGGCAGTAACAATGTGTTTGCCATTTTCAATCGCTTTCAATACCGCATCTTTGGCAATACCGGTACCGCCAAACAATTCAACAACAACATCAACATCTTGATGTTGAACCAGCTCAAACGGATCTTTGATAAAAGCAGCATTCGGGCAAATTTGTTTGGCTTT
>NZ_JBQCTZ010000486.1:0-663 GCF_051963715.1 Neisseria sp. P0001.S005
GAGTTGATGGCTTTAACCACGCAGAAGATGGCAGCGGCGATGATCAGGAAGCTGATCACGGTGTTGATGAACAGACCGATGTTCAGGGTAACGGCACCGGCTGCTTGGGCGGCTGCCAGGTTGGCGTAACCTTCTGCAGGAGCGGCTTGTGCGCCGTCTTTCAACGTAATGAACAGGTTGGAGAAATCAACGCCGCCGATCAACAAGCCGATAGGAGGCATGATTACATCGTCAACCAATGATTTGACGATGCCGCTGAATGCTGTACCGACAACCATACCGACTGCGAGGTCGATCACGTTGCCACGCATAATAAATTCTTTAAATTCTGAAGCGATTGACATAATTAATCTCCTGTATGTGTTTGAGTCAAAATCAGATGTAGTTCAATAAAACGGCAGGCATATTAACGCTTTATCGGTTAAGAAAATTTCAATAATGTTAAATTTTGTATTTTATGCTAAAAATGCCCGGCTTCTATGCCTTCTGTATGAAAAACAGGCCGTCTGAATTTTTTTTGTTACTTTTTTGCACCACTTTTATCCGTGGCTAAGTATCAGATAATATGAATGTTATCTTTAGAATCAATGCTCTATCGAATCTTTAGGTTAAGATGGAATGATAATATAATAATGTTGAAAACATAATCATTGAAAGCCTGTA
>NZ_JBQCTZ010000487.1:0-662 GCF_051963715.1 Neisseria sp. P0001.S005
CTGGACTCCAGTTTGATTTTATCGCGCATTGCAGTAATCCTTAATTAATGGTGTTTAAATTAAGCTTCGCCGCGAGCACGCAAATCAGCCAATACGACATCAATGCCTACTTTATCGATGGTGCGCAATGCAGCGTTAGAAACGCGCAGGCGAACCCAGCGGTTTTCACTTTCTACCCAGAAACGACGTGATTGCAAGTTAGGCAAAAAACGACGTTTGGTTTTGTTGTTGGCGTGTGATACGTTATTGCCAGACATCGGGCGCTTACCGGTCACTTTGCAAACTCGTGCCATGGTTAGTCTCCAAACTTCTAAAATAGTAAAACGCGATTTATACCACGAAATCCGCCTTCAGTTCAAGTCGTTTGCTGAAAAAACGGGATTTGTGGAAATAAATCTTCTCAATATGTTGCATCTGCGAAACGGTATTTCGCAAAGCCTTAACTTTTCAATTATAACGGATTTCTTTAAAAAAATCATCTGTCGTTTGCGTAGTTGGCGAAATAAACAGGCCGTCTGAACATTTCAGACGGCCTGTTTGTCATCATGCTTTTTTCTTCAACGCCGCATTCAAAATGCAGCCGAGTATAAAGCAGGCTAAAGAGGGAACAACCCACCCTAAACCGATATTGTAAAACGGCAATGCGCGCTCGATGGCAGCAG
>NZ_JBQCTZ010000488.1:0-657 GCF_051963715.1 Neisseria sp. P0001.S005
GGCGGCCCATGCGATAACGGAACCGACGATGGTGTCGATGATGCGGATGGGCATGGCGTGGTACACGTCCAAACCGGCAAGCGAAAGGCTGGTCAGGGCTTGGATGGTGATGAAGAATGTGGAGAAGCTGTATTTGTAGCTTCGGGTCATGAAGAACAGGGTGGTGCTGGCGATGACAATCCAGAGCTTGGTTTCAACAGACGGGGTGAAGTAGGGGACGAGCGAACCGACAATCACGCCGAGAATCGTGCCGGCAATGCGTTGGTACACGCGGCTTTTGGTGGCGGTGTAGTTAGGCTGGCAGACGAAAAGGGCGGTCAGCAGAATCCAGTAGCCGAGGTTGAGATGGAGGATTTCGACAATGATGCAGGCCGCGGCCACGACGATGGAGAGGCGGGTGGCATGGCGGAAGACGCCGGATTCGAAATTGAGCTGGCTGAGGACGGTTTCGCCGATATTGCGGAACTTGGTGTTTTCAAGGGCGGCAATGCGGGTGTCGGCGTTGTCGTTTTCGGCAAGGGACGCATCGTTTTGCAGTTGCCGCAGTTGGTAATCGACGCTGCTGAGATTGTCGAGCAGACGGCGGATATTGTGGAGGTTGGCATTGTCGGCATGGGTCTCGGCAAAATGGCTGAGGGATTGGCGGCAGCCTTCCAT
>NZ_JBQCTZ010000489.1:0-654 GCF_051963715.1 Neisseria sp. P0001.S005
AAAAATAATTGATTAAATGAAACAAAATCGATTAAGCGGCTTCTTCGCCAGCTTTTTTCTCTGCCAAAGCAGCCAAACCACGTGCAAAGCCTGATACAGGAGCTTGCATAACAAACAACAGTTTGGACAACAGCTCTTCGCGGCTTGGAATAGAAGCCAACTCAGCAACCTGAGCAGGATTCATCACTTCGCCATTGTAAGAACCGGCTTTAACGATAATTTTGTCATCTTTTTTCGCGAATTGGTGCAGCACTTTAGCAGCAGCAACAGCATCTTCAGAAGCAGCGTAAACCAATGGACCAACCATTTGATCGGCCAAACCTGCGAATGAAGTACCCTCTACTGCGCGACGAGCCAAAGTATTTTTCAGAACGCGCAAGTAAACGCCTTCTTTACGTGCATTTGCACGAAGCTCAGTCATGCTGGAAACACTGATACCGCGATATTCAGCGACTACGAGAGTTTGAGCGTTAGCAATTGCTACGCTAATTTCCTCTACGGCCACTTTCTTGGTTTCAATATTGAGACTCAAGGTCTACCTCCCACTGTTTACAAACAGGATACCGAAATGATATCCCACCAGCGCGGTAACCTAAAAAGACATCTTACAAGCAATCTTGCAATGTGTTTCAGGACTACCGTCTGCGTAGGGCA
>NZ_JBQCTZ010000490.1:0-648 GCF_051963715.1 Neisseria sp. P0001.S005
AGGCTGAAACTGATAAACAACAATGCCACGCGCCAAACCAATTCTTTATCTTTGAAACGGTTGAGCGTATAAGTTTCGGTCATCATCACATACATCTGCCACAATGCGGCCATACACATGCTGATGATGCCCGCCGGTATAAAGAAAATACCGACTATTTCTTTGTTCATAATGAATGTAAATGCTGTGTGTTTGTCTGACGGAATTATAAATCAGAAAACGAAGCTCTCGGAACATTCAATTTGTCGAAGGCCTTAAGGCCGTCTGAAAAGTTTCAGACGGCCTTAATGTCTATCAACCGTGCAAAGCGCGTTTGTCGGCCGCCAATGCAGCTTCGTGAACCACTTCGGACAAGGTTGGGTGGGCATGGATAATGCGGGCGATGTCTTCGCTGCTGGCGAAGAATTCGAGCGCAGTCACGCCTTCGGTAACCAATTCGCTGACAACCGGACCGATCATGTGTACGCCCAAGATACGGTCGGTTTTGGCATCTGCCAACACTTTAACCGTACCTTTGGCTTTGCCCATTGCCAATGCGCGACCGTTTGCACCGAAACCTGAAGTACCTTTCTTGTACTCCACGCCTTCGGCTTTGAGCTGCTCTTCGGTTTTACCCACCCAAGCGATTTCAGGGTCGGTGTAAATAAC
>NZ_JBQCTZ010000491.1:0-640 GCF_051963715.1 Neisseria sp. P0001.S005
ATTACCAAGCCTACCAAAGGCAAGGTTTGGTTCAACAATCAAGACCTCGGCACCTTGAGCGACAATCAGATCGGCTTTATGCGCCAACATATCGGCATTGTCTTCCAAGACCACAAAATCCTCTACGACCGCAATGTCTTGCAAAACGTTATCCTGCCTTTGCGGATCAGCGGCTACCAGCCGCGCAAAGCTGAAGAGCGCGCGCGTATTGCGATTGAGAAAGTCGGCTTGAAAGGCCGCGAAAACGATATGCCCATCACTTTGTCCGGCGGCGAACAACAACGTTTGTGCATCGCGCGCGCAGTGGTTCACCAACCCAGCCTGCTGATCGCCGACGAGCCGTCCGCCAGCCTCGACCGCGCCTATGCGCTGGATATTATGGAATTGTTCAAAACCTTCCATGAAGCAGGCACGACCGTGATCGTTGCGGCGCACGATGAAACGCTGATGGCGGATTACGGCCACCGCGTCTTGCGCCTGCAGAAAGGACGCCTCGCATGAGTATGATTCATTACATCTCGTTACACGTCGAATCGGCGCGCGCCGCGCTCAAAGAGCTTCTGCGCCAACCCATCGGCACGCTGCTGACCCTGCTCATGCTTGCCGTTGCCATGACCTTGCCGCTGTTTATGTATTTGGG
>NZ_JBQCTZ010000492.1:0-634 GCF_051963715.1 Neisseria sp. P0001.S005
GTTAAAGACATCTTGGGCGTCGTTGTATTCCTGATTGTCTTCTGTTCTGTGTTGTTCTTTGCACCTGAAGGCGGCGGTTACTTCTTGGAAGCGCCAAACTTCGATGCAGCGAATGCGCTGAAAACACCTCCGCACATTGCGCCGGTATGGTACTTCACTCCGTTCTACGCAATTCTGCGTGCGATTCCTTCCTTTGCCGGTACTCAGGTATGGGGTGTAATCGGTATGGGTGCAGCAGTTGTATTGATCGCCTTGTTGCCTTGGTTGGATAAAGGCGAGGTTAAATCTGTCCGCTATCGCGGCCCAATCTTCAAAACGGCGTTGGTTCTGTTCATTATTGCCTTCATCGGTTTGGGTATTTTGGGTGCAATGGTAGCAACTGATACTCGTACTTTGGTTGCACGTATCCTGTCTTTCGTCTACTTTGCATTCTTCCTGGGTATGCCGTTCTATACCAAACTGGATACCAACAAACCAGTTCCTGAACGCGTAACCATGAGCACTACTAAACAAAAAATTATGTTCTTTGTTTACGTCGGTATTACCGTTGTCGGTGTTTACTTGTTTGCAACCAATATCTGATGAGGGCAGCGAAAATGAAACAAACTCTGAAAAACTGGTTTGCTGCCTTATT
>NZ_JBQCTZ010000493.1:0-627 GCF_051963715.1 Neisseria sp. P0001.S005
CAACATGTTTTCTCTCTGTGTTTTTAAGTTAATGTAACGACATTGTACCCAAATTTAATACACTTTACACAAAAGGCCGTCTGAACGGTTTCAGACGGCCTTTAAGCGCAATATTTAAGAGCGGCGCTGCAACATCCAAGACTCAATCTTACGCGCATCGTTCACGCGTGTTGTGGAAGACGGAGAGTTGAGCAATACGATGGTAATCGGCTGATTCTGTACATTGGCCTTAACCACCATAGAACGTCCTGCCTCGCGGATATAGCCGGTTTTCTGCAATTCAATATTCCAGCTGCCCTCACGCACCAAGGCATTGGAGTTTTTGTAGTTTTGACGACCATTTGCCGTCCAAACCGAGCCATAATTTGAAGTAGAATTTTTGCGGATCAGCGGATATTTGCTGGCTGCCGCAACCATGCGGTTCAAATCGCGTGCAGTTGAAACGTTTTGGAAATTCAAACCGGTAGGCTCATAGAAACGGCTGCTGGTCATGCCCAGGCTTTGTGCTTTGGCATTCATTGCCGCAACAAACGCGCTCATACCACCCGGATAGGTACGGCCCAACGCATGGGTAGCACGGTTTTCACTGCTCATCAGGCTCAGGTGCAACAGTTCGCCGCGTGTCAG
>NZ_JBQCTZ010000494.1:0-627 GCF_051963715.1 Neisseria sp. P0001.S005
TAGGGAGAGGGTAAGCAAGCCGCAGGCTTGCCTCTTTAGCGAAAGATACGAATCTGTTATCCGAACGCGATTCGGTTTTTGAAAAAGCCGTGGTGCCAAGGGGGCAGGGGATTCATTATGAGGTGCTTTATGTTTTCGACTGTGATTACTGCTGCTGTTTTATATATTGCTACAGCAGTAGATTTGTTGGTAATACTATTAATATTTTTTGCTAGAGCAAATACTAGAAAAGAATATCGAGATATTTATATCGGACAATATTTAGGTTCTGTAATTTTAATATTAGTTAGTTTATTTCTAGCTTTTGTTTTGCATTATGTTCCGGAAAAATGGGTGTTGGGTTTATTAGGTTTAATACCGATTTACTTAGGTATTAAAGTTGCTATTTACGACGATTGTGAGGGCGAAAAAAGAGCTAAAAAAGAATTGGATGAAAAAGGGTTGTCAAAATTAGTCGGTATTGTTGCTTTGGTTACAGTTGCTAGTTGTGGTGCAGATAATATTGGACTTTTTGTTCCTTACTTTGTGACTTTAGATCTTGTCGACTTATTAGTTACTCTTCTTGTATTTTTAATATTGATTTTTGTTTTAGTATATACAGCACAAAGATTGGCTAATATTTCAGGT
>NZ_JBQCTZ010000495.1:0-615 GCF_051963715.1 Neisseria sp. P0001.S005
ATTGAAAATCGCCGGGGAAAGCCCGGTTTAATTTTTTATTTATATCTTTCAACTTGGAAATCTTGGCCAATCTTCAACAGAGTAAACGCTATTACCGCTAGTTTACGCATTAGAGCTACCAGTATCACTTTTAGAGGCTTATTTTTTGACTTCAGACGGTTGATGAGGTTTGGGAATGCGTTGATTCTATAGGCTACCAATGCCGGCATAAAAAGTGCTTTTCTTGTGTCGGCCTTGCCTATTTTGGATATGCGGCTTTTGCCTTTTACGCTTGTCCCTGATTCGTGTTGTTTGGGATCTAAGCCGATAAAAGCTACAAATTGCTTTGATGTTTTAAATTCGTGTTTTTTATAGATGGAGAGCAAAACAGAAGCGGC
This sequence comes from Neisseria sp. P0001.S005, assembly GCF_051963715.1. NCBI lineage: Bacteria > Pseudomonadati > Pseudomonadota > Betaproteobacteria > Neisseriales > Neisseriaceae > Neisseria > Neisseria sp. P0001.S005. Next base: position 378 of record NZ_JBQCTZ010000495.1, read on the forward strand.
GGTTTCTCCTATGCCTGTTATTGTCATCAGGCGTTTTCGGTTTTGGCCGTATTCGGGGTGTTGTTTGTAGAATTGTTTGATCTGTTGCTTTACGGCTTTAATTTGGGCTGTCAGGTTGTCTATGGTTGTCTTAATATGTGCTGTTATGTAGTCGGGTGATCCGTGGAGTTTGTTTTTTTCGGTTGCTCTTTGTCTTGTGAGATAGTCTAAATATTTTGTGAGTTCTTCAAGTTCCTGC
>NZ_JBQCTZ010000496.1:0-611 GCF_051963715.1 Neisseria sp. P0001.S005
AGACAGGCGGTTTAAAACAAATATACAAAGGCGGCATAAATGCTGATAACGGCAATCAGACTGTCCACACGGTCGAACACGCCGCCGTGTCCCGGCAACAGATTACTGCTGTCTTTGATACCGGCCGCACGTTTGAGCCAGCTTTCCAGCAAATCGCCGCACACGCTGACAACGGTCAGAATCAAGCCGATCAAAATAGTTTTTAACCAACCAGCTTCAAAAGCCAGCCAACCGGCTTTCCATACGATGGTCATGTACACGACAACGCATAATGCACCGCCGATCGCACCTTCCCAGCTTTTACCCGGGCTGATGGTCGGCGCAATTTTACACTTGCCAAACGACTTGCCGCAGAAATACGCACCAATATCGGCCACCCACACCAAACCCATAATCGCCAATAAAGACAGCGCGTCTTCAGGCTGAGGGCGCAGGTAAACCAGTGCGAACCAAAACGGCATCACCAACATCCAACCGACCGTGTAAGCCTGCCATCCGCCGTTTAACTCCCATTTCGCCTTCAGCCACCAAGGCATGACAATCAGCCAAAACGCCAATACGACATACCAAACCAAATCAGGCAACTGCCAACCGCCGGCATAGGCAATCAC
>NZ_JBQCTZ010000497.1:0-611 GCF_051963715.1 Neisseria sp. P0001.S005
TTTCAGACGGCCTGTTTCCTTTGCGTAAAACACGCATCAAAGCTATATCTTCCGTTTCAGTTTCCGATAAAATAGGCCTATTCCGACACAAGACCCGTAAGCATGATACGCCGCCTTTACGCCACGCTGTGGCACCTCGCCCCCTTCCTGATCCGCCGCCACCTGCGCCGCCGCGCCCTCAAATCCCCAGCCTATCTCGAGCATTGGGACGAGCGTTTCGGGCAGGCGTATCCCAATCCCGTACAACGCCCGATTTGGATACACGCCGTATCCGTCGGCGAAACGCGTGCAGCCGAACCTTTAGTTCAGGCATTGCGCCGCCATTTTCCCGACTCGCCGTTTCTGATTACCCAAATGACGCCGACCGGCCGCGCCACCGCGCAATCCCTGTTCCCTGATGCGCAATGCCGTTACCTACCCTACGACAAATCCGAATGGGTCGCCCGATTTTTAGCCGAACACCGCCCCATCTGCGGCATTTTGATGGAAACCGAAATCTGGCCCAACCTGATGCACGGCTGCCAAGAAGCAGGCATTCCCCTCTTTTTGGCCAACGCGCGCCTCTCCGAAAAATCCCAACGCGGCTACCTCAAAATCCGCAAGCTGGTCGA
>NZ_JBQCTZ010000498.1:0-609 GCF_051963715.1 Neisseria sp. P0001.S005
CCGAAACGGTCAAGGTCATAACGCGCCATACCCGCATGCATCATTTCCACGGCGCAGCAGGCCAAGCCGAAAGTAACCGGCCACAATGAACCGGTACGCATATAGTTCAACACCGTATCCGCGCTGGTGGTGATGAAACCTTTTTTCAAAACGCCTTCTATTCCCATTCCAGCGCACCTTTTTTCCATTCGTAAATAAAGCCTACCGTCAGAACGACGATAAACACCAGCATAGACCAGAAGCCGTATGCGCCCAAATCTTTGAACACGACAGCCCACGGCAACATGAACGCGACCTCCAAATCAAACAGGATGAAGAGGATGGCGACGAGGTAATAGCGCACGTCGAACTTCATCCTTGCGTTTTCAAAGGCTTCAAAACCGCATTCGTAAGCCGCGTCTTTTTCGGCATAGTGGCGTTTCGGGCCTAAAATTGTGCCGAGCAGGATAAACAGCACGCCGGCTGCCAGGCCGACGAGGATGAATACGAGGACGGGAAAGTAACTGGCCAACATGGTCGTACCTAACTGGTTGACAGACAAATCTTAAAAATAGATTACCATTTTATCGAATTTCAAAAGCCATTTAAAGGTAAATATCAGCAAATCAG
>NZ_JBQCTZ010000499.1:0-606 GCF_051963715.1 Neisseria sp. P0001.S005
CCGTTGGGTGCATCGTAGAAGTTGCCGTCGGTGTGTTTGTACACCTTGGTGCCGTCGGCTTTGGTGTATGCAACCGGGGCTTGGGCACTCTGTACCACGGATTGGGCGTCTACAGTATAGGTGTAGGTCTGGTTGCCGTTGCCGTCAACATTTTGTTGCACCGTCAATCCGTTGCCTGCAGCCAGGGTCAGGGTGCTGCCTGATTTGGCTGTAGTGGCAGCGGGTGTACCTACGGTGTTGCCGCCGGCAGTGATGTTGAAACCACTGTTGTTGATGGCGTTAACCACATCCTGCGCGGTGGCGACTTGGTTGGTATTACCGGTTGTGGCGGCTTTGCCGTCCGTGCCGGTAGTAATGGCGGCAGTATCTGCGGACACGGTATAGGTAGTGCTGCCATCCCCATTAAGTGTCGGTGTGCCTACAGAGATACCATTGCCAGCAGCCACGATGGTTTTGGCGGCGGCGGCCTTATTTGCCACAACCTGCAATTGGTCTTCAGTAGCAGCGCGACCACTCACCGGCGTACCGGTCCAAGTTTTGTTTGTCAGGCCGGTAACCGTACCGGCACTACCGTCGACGGTAACCGGGTTGCCGCCGCTGGCCGGG
>NZ_JBQCTZ010000500.1:0-605 GCF_051963715.1 Neisseria sp. P0001.S005
TTTTTTTCATGTGCTATTGTCCTTGTTTCATTCTTTTTAAGTGTCGTTTCAGACGGCCTTTAGTCGGTAAACATCCACGCGGTCAAAATGAAGTCGACGGCGAGGATGGTCAGGGCGGAAGACACTACGGTGCGTGTACTGGCGCGCAAAATACCTTCGGAAGTCGGTACGCAGTGAAAACCCTGATGTACGGCGATCAGCGTAACGGCTACGCCGAAAGCGGCGGATTTGATTAAGCCGTTGAGGACGTCGTAATGGAAGGTAATGTTGTTTTGCATTTGCGACCAGAAAATACCACCATCCAAACCCAGCCATTCGACGCCGACCAAATACGCGCCGTAAATACCGGCAACGTTGAAAATCGACGCCAGCAAAGGCATGGAAAACACGCCCGCCCAAAAGCGCGGCGCAACCACGCGTGCCACAGGGTCGACCGCCATCACGTTCATTGCTTCAAGCTGCTCGGTGGTTTTCATCAAGCCGATTTCGCTAGTCATGGCACCGCCCGCGCTGCTGGCAAAAAGAATCGCCGCCAATACGGGACCCAATTCGCGCAACAGGGAAGCGGCAACCATATAGCCCAAAATATCGGCGGATTTGAATTT
>NZ_JBQCTZ010000501.1:0-604 GCF_051963715.1 Neisseria sp. P0001.S005
TTGCTGATTTCGGCAATCATTTTGGCGCAGTCGGTGAGGTTGTCGGCAAGCATGAAGCGCCACATCAGGGTGGAGCGCAGGGGCAGGAGTTTGGCGGCGGCAATGGCGATGGCGGCACCGATTAAGACGTTCATGGCGCGCATCAGGCCGCTGTCGAGCCAGTGGTGGCTGCTATCGCCGATGAGCATGCACATGGTCAAACCGGCAAGCATGGCGACATAGCCGTTTTTGCCGACCGCAGACCAACCGGCCACTGCGCTGGCGGCTCCGATAATCAGATAGAAGAAAACGCCGTCTTGGAAATAATGCTGGTTCAACCATAAAACGGCCAAACCGACGCCCAAACCGATGGCCGTGCCGAGCATGCGTTCGACTGCTTTGGAGTAAATCGCGCCTTGGAATTGCAGCATGCCGAGGACGACAAAGACGGTCATGCCGATCCACTCGCCGTGTTGCAGGTGGAAGACTTTGGCCAACAGGGTGGAAAACACGATTGCCAAGCCGAGGCGGAAGGCGTGGATATGGCGGCGATAGCGGTAGCGTTCGTAGGCGTTGAGCCAGCGTTCGGAAAAATGGAGGCGTTCGGATTGGGCAGGCATGTTGT
>NZ_JBQCTZ010000502.1:0-602 GCF_051963715.1 Neisseria sp. P0001.S005
TTAGGTCTGGCCTCATGCAGTGCCGAGCGCGTATCCAACTTTCCATCCTACAAACTCAAAATCATTCAAGGTAACGAGCTCAATCCCCGCGCCGTGGTTTCCCTGCGCCAAGGTATGACCCGCGACCAAGTCCAACTGCTGCTCGGTACGCCGCTCCTGCGCGACGCCTTCCACGCCGACCGCTGGGATTACACTTTCAACACCAGCCGCAACGGCATCATCAAAGAACAAAGCAACCTGACCCTGTACTTTGAAAACGACGTCCTCGCACGCGCCGAAGGCGATGCCATTCAAAAATCCATCGAAGCCGTTCAAGCCGGACAAAACGTCGTTCCGACCACCGAAACCAAGCCGAAATAAGGAAGCCCCATGAGCGCATTGAAAATCGCCATTGCCGGCGTCAACGGCCGCATGGGTCGCGTATTGGTTGAAGCGGTCAACAACCATCCCGATACCGTTCTCTCCGGCGCACTCGAGCATTCCGGTTCGGAAGTATTGGGTTTGGATGCAGGCTTCGCCTCCGGCCTCAAAACCGGCGTTGCCATTTCAGACGACGTGGATGCCGTACTGGCTCAAAGCGATGTCCTCATCGACTTTACCCG
>NZ_JBQCTZ010000503.1:0-602 GCF_051963715.1 Neisseria sp. P0001.S005
ACACAAATTTTGATTTCATAGCCTAGTCTTTCATTTGAATAAAATCTACCCTAATCAACTTTCCAACCAACTTCCTAACTTCTTCATGCTTTCCCTGATTGAAGTTAACCAGTAGATTTTTCAACAATATGTATATTATGTTAAATAATAAATGGTAATTGTCACATTCAAATATTAAGGATAACCTACTTTGAAACTATATCGCTTTGATGCGTAATTCTATAAAAAACATTGAATTTTCATGTTTTCTATTTATCCAGTATTTTGGAGTTGATAAGTGAGAGCAAAAAACTTTGGAAATCTACGATTCTCCTTCCAACACCTCATCATTTCTCTAGAGAATTTAGGCAAAGGCGATATTGATAACTCATTTCATTAAATGGAACCAAATGAGAATGATTTATTTATAAAATCCTTTTAAATTAATGTGTTACAATAAAAATTGATAAAATAAAATTGACTATTCTCAATAAAATGAGTAAAATTCATCCGCAAATACAAATTTTGTATTGTGATACATCTATATAACCGCATTAAGAAAAGGAGTTAGTTATGCTAAGTAAGTCAATTACAGCAAAATTAAACGAACAAATTAATCTCGA
>NZ_JBQCTZ010000504.1:0-594 GCF_051963715.1 Neisseria sp. P0001.S005
ACAAGGCCGTCTGAAATCCAAGGAAACCCTTGATTTTCAGACGGCCTTGAATGAATCAATTACTCAGCGGCTGCAACAACAGCAACGGTAATTTTAGCAACAGCGTCAGTGTGCAGAGCCACTTCAACTTCGTACTCACCAACAGCTTTCAAAGGACCGTTAGGCAGACGTACGTTTGCTTTAGCAGCTTGGATACCGGCAGCAACAATCGCTTCAGCGATGTCGGCATTGGTAACAGAACCGAACAGACGACCATCAACACCGGCTTTTTGAGCAACAGTAATGGTTTGGCCTTCCAGTTTTTCTTGACGTGCTTTAGCATCAGCCAAGATTTCAGCTTGTTTGGCTTCCAATTCAGCGCGGCGTGCTTCGAATTCTTTCATGTTGGCTTCGGTTGCACGTTTTGCTTTACCGGCAGGGATCAGGAAGTTGCGTGCGTAACCGTTTTTAACGGTAACGATGTCACCCAAGTTACCCAGACCGCCGATTTTTTCTAACAGAATAATTTGCATGATTTAAACTCCAAAATTATTTGTGTTGATCGGTGTAAGGCAACAGAGCCAGGAAACGGGCACGTTTCACAGCAGTAGCCAA
>NZ_JBQCTZ010000505.1:0-592 GCF_051963715.1 Neisseria sp. P0001.S005
TCAGAAACGATAGGTGCCAAGATTACTTGAGTCAAACGTTGTTGATTCATACCCATTGCTCCTCTAATTGTGCAACTGCATCTTTAGTGATAACGACTTTTTTGTAACGCAGCAAGCTGTAAGGATCAACTTGTTGAGCTTCCAAAACCAATACGTTAGGCAAGTTGCGTGAAGCCAAGTAAACATTCTCGTCGAGCTGTTTAGTTACAAACAGAACTTGCTCCAAACCCAAATTTTTCACTTGTTCAGCAAAAACTTTAGTTTTAGGAGTTTCAGCAGTCAATGCTTCGATTGCAAACAAACGTTCATCACGAGCCAATTGGGACAAAATAGTCGCCATACCGGCACGGTACATTTTACGGTTCACTTTTTGAGTGAAGTTTTCATCAGGTTTGTTTGGGAATGCACGACCACCTTTACGCCACAGCGGAGAAGAAGTCATACCGGAACGAGCACGACCGGTACCTTTTTGGCGCCATGGTTTTTTAGTAGAGTGGTTTACTTCGGCACGAGTTTTTTGAGCACGATTACCAGAACGGGCATTTGCCAAGTAAGCAGTAACCAGTTGGTGAACCAGAGCTTCATTGTATTC
>NZ_JBQCTZ010000506.1:0-590 GCF_051963715.1 Neisseria sp. P0001.S005
ATCTCCGGCGGCTTGCACGGCGTGGGCGTATCCGTCGTCAACGCACTGTCCGACTGGGTAACGCTGACCATCTACCGTGACGGCAAAGAGCACTTCGTCCGCTTCGTACGCGGCGAAACCGAAGAGCCGTTGAAGGTTGTCGGCGATTCCAACAAAAAAGGCACGACCGTACGCTTCCTCGCCAGCGCGGAAACCTTCGGCAATGTCGAATACAGCTTCGACATCCTTGCCAAACGTATCCGCGAACTTTCCTTCCTCAATAACGGCGTAGACATCGAATTGACCGACGAACGCGACGGCAAACACGAAAGCTTCGCCCTCTCCGGCGGCGTGGCAGGGTTCGTGCAATACATGAACCGCAAAAAAACGCCGTTACACGAAAAAATCTTCTACGCATTCGGCGAAAAAGACGGCATGAGCGTGGAATGCGCGATGCAGTGGAACGACAGCTATCAGGAAAGCGTGCAATGTTTCACCAACAACATTCCGCAACGCGACGGCGGTACGCACTTAACCGCACTGCGCCAAGTGATGACCCGCACCATCAACAACTATATCGAAGCCAACGAAGTGGCTAAAAAAGCCAAAGT
>NZ_JBQCTZ010000507.1:0-590 GCF_051963715.1 Neisseria sp. P0001.S005
ATCTCCGGCGGCTTGCACGGCGTGGGCGTATCCGTCGTCAACGCACTGTCCGACTGGGTAACGCTGACCATCTACCGCGACGGCAAAGAACACTTCGTCCGCTTCGTACGCGGCGAAACCGAAGAGCCGTTGAAGGTTGTCGGCGATTCCGACAAAAAAGGCACAACCGTACGCTTCCTCGCCAGCAGCGAAACCTTCGGCAATGTCGAATACAGCTTCGACACCCTTGCCAAACGTATCCGCGAACTCTCCTTCCTCAATAACGGCGTAGACATCGAGCTGATCGACGAACGCGACGGTAGACACGAAAGCTTCGCCCTCTCCGGCGGCGTGGCCGGCTTCGTGCAATACATGAACCGTAAAAAAACGCCATTGCACGAAAAAATCTTCTACGCATTCGGAGAAAAAGACGGCATGAGCGTCGAATGCGCGATGCAATGGAACGACAGCTACCAAGAAAGCGTGCAATGTTTCACCAACAACATTCCGCAACGCGACGGCGGCACGCACTTGACCGCACTGCGCCAAGTGATGACCCGCACCATCAACAACTATATCGAAGCCAACGAAGTGGCTAAAAAAGCCAAAGT
>NZ_JBQCTZ010000508.1:0-586 GCF_051963715.1 Neisseria sp. P0001.S005
TTCCAAGTCCTCGGCATTGCCCAGCCCATCGACCCTATTGAGAGCGTCCATCAGTACGTCAAAGAATACGGCCTTCCCTTCACCGTCATGTACGATGCCAACAAAACTGCTGCAAAAGCCTTTGGTACACAGGTTTACCCGACTTCTGTCCTGATCGACAAAAACGGCAACATCCTTAAAACCTACGTTGGCGAACCCAATTTCACCCAACTCTATCAAGAAATCGACCAGGCCCTCGCCCAATAAATCCAAGGCCGTCTGAAACCATATTTCAGACGGCCTAAAACCGAAATATCCTTTATAATAAGCAACATTTTATCCGTTCAGACACCAAGCTCCTCTATTAACAAAGGCCGTCTGAAACAACCGAATACCCATAAGAGAACATCATGAAATTTATCGACGAAGCAAAAATCGAAGTCGCCGCAGGCAAAGGCGGTAATGGCGCAACCAGTTTCCGCCGCGAAAAATTCGTACCCCGCGGCGGCCCTGACGGCGGCGACGGCGGCAAAGGCGGCAGCGTTTGGGCAGAAGCCGACGAAAACACCAACACCCTCGTCGAATACCGCTTCGTCAAACGCTACCA
>NZ_JBQCTZ010000509.1:0-585 GCF_051963715.1 Neisseria sp. P0001.S005
CCGTTGATGTTCAGGAAGGTTTCTTGTTGGCCGGCGAAAGAAGCGTCCGGCAAGTCTTCTGCTGTTGCGGAAGAACGTACGGCAACGGAGATGTCCGCACCGCCGGCATCGGCAACCATTTTGTTCCAAGCTGTTTCGATTTCAGCATCCAGCTGCTCAGGGAACGGGGTATCCAAAATCCATTGACGGATTTCTTTACCCACGCGTGCCAATTCGGCAACGTCTTCAACATCCAGTTGTTTCAGGGCTTCGGAAATACGCTCGCTCAGACCATTGTGAGCCAGGAAAGCACGATAAGCTTCGGCTGTGGTTGCAAAACCGCCGGGAACGCGCACGCCTTTTTCAGTCAGTTGGCTGATCATTTCGCCTAAAGAGGCATTTTTACCGCCCACTCGCTCAACGTCAGTCATACGCAGGTTTTCAAACCAAATAACGTAGTTTTCGGCCATTTGTGTGTCCAATCCAATCCAAAAATGTTAAAAAAGAAACAAATCCGCCTGCTTATTGTAGCCATTCGTTTGATGGCTGTCATGTGTTTTATCTTTTTAAAAATCACAAATTCGTCTGTGATATTGTGCTTTTCAG
>NZ_JBQCTZ010000510.1:0-583 GCF_051963715.1 Neisseria sp. P0001.S005
TACTTTAGCCGGATGATCGCGATCAGTTGGAGGTGGAACTTCCGGAGCGTGAGTTACGATAGCATCGATTACAGGCAGTTCTGAAGAAGGAGTCTCTGCAGCAGCTTGTGAGTTGGAAGCGGCAGGAGCTTCAGCAGAAGCGGTAGCAGCTGGAGTTTCAGCAGGTTTAGCAGCTTGCTCGCCGCATGCGGCCAGTGCAAATACAGAAGCGATAAGTGCGGCTAAGGTTTGGCGTTTCATGTTTAAAGTTTCCTTATAGTAAGAAAAGTTAAGAATCCTGATAGGATGGTTTGAAGTTTTGTATGATTATGTAGGCGCTTGTTTGGTCATATTTTGATGTAAATCAAATTGTTCAGGGAATATGAATCTTTTAATCCCTAAATACTCCTTTAGAAGTATAAAAAAATACATCGAAAAGTTTAATTTTGTGTGAAAATGTTAGCGAGAACTTAACACAAAATACGATAAAGGAGGGTTTGTATAAGAAAATGGGAATCAATATCATATAAGTTAATGGTTTTAAAGGAATATTATTGACAAAATATTTCTTTACTTTTAAAACCGTGATACAATCTTTAACATT
>NZ_JBQCTZ010000511.1:0-576 GCF_051963715.1 Neisseria sp. P0001.S005
CTCAGGTTTTTTTGTTCGTCCAAGCCGGCGGCAAAGCGAACCATTTGTTTGAACGAGTCGATGACTTTCAGCTGGCCGTTGTTGTTTTCACAAATTTGCAAGCGGAAACTGTTGGAACCCAAGTCGACGGAGGCTAAAACGTTGGCGGGAGTGGTGGTCATAAAAAATACCGGTTGATTAGAAAAACCTAAATGTTACTTGAGGCGGTATTACTTGACAATAAAAGGTATACAGCTCTTTGATTCTGCTCATAGATGTATTTTATAATGCTGATTTTAAGCCAATATATCAAAGGCCGTCTGAACTTTTCAGACGGCCTAAAAAGAGAAAACACATGAAATCGGAAAACCAAGATTCCTTATTTTTATCGCGCCGCCGCCTGTTGCAAGTCGGCGGAGCCATGCTTTTGACGCCTGCGACCGCATGGGCGGGGGCGCAACGTGAAGAAACGCTGGCCGATGATGTGGCTTCCGTGATGCGCAGTTCGATTAATAGCGCCAGCCCTGCGCGGCTGGTGTTTGCCGATTCGAGGGAAGGGGAGCGTTGGTTGGCGGCGATGTCTTCCCGATTGGCACG
>NZ_JBQCTZ010000512.1:0-576 GCF_051963715.1 Neisseria sp. P0001.S005
GCGGTAACGGTAATGTGTACGGCTTCGGTAAACCAAAGTGCCGCAACGAAAATCAACAGCGCGATACCTTTGTTGGCATCAGGGCTATAAGGAAGTATGTAATAAATGCCGAAGCAGACGACGGCGGAGATGATGGTGGTCAGCAGGCCTTTAAAGTCGGTAATCGGCTTTTGTGCACTGAGCAGCTCGACGTTTTCCGGATGCTGGGTTTTGTCCTTTGCGTGCAGATCCATAGAATGTTCCTCTGAAGTTTGCTGGTTTTTCTTTTACGCTTGTGCCGGCCGTTTTCAGACGGCCTGACAACGACAGTATATTTGTAATTTAATGTAGTGTAAATAAATTGTAAATTATTTTTTAAAATAAAATAAAAAACGGACAAGCAGCAGGAAGGCTGTTTGTCCGTTCGATTAGGAAAGTGATTGGATTTTAAACATTTTGCGTCAGATTGTCTTGTTCCTTAAACAACAAGCCGCAAACGGCCAGACCTGCCGCCGCCAGCAAGGCTCCGGCAATGCCGATATTGGAAAGGCCGAACCAGACGGTTACATAATGTCCCAAAAGCGCACCGCCGCCGAT
>NZ_JBQCTZ010000513.1:0-575 GCF_051963715.1 Neisseria sp. P0001.S005
GGTGCCGATGATCCTGAAATGGCTGAAATTGCGAATGAATTGCAGGACGAGTGTTTCAACCTCTTCAAAAAAGCAGCCGAGCAGGAAAAAGAATGGGCGGCCTATCTGTTTAAAGACGGCTCAATGATTGGCCTGAACAAGGAAATTCTGGCTCAATACGTTGAATACATTACCAATCTGCGTATGCAGGCGGTTGGCCTTCCTGCCGGATTTGAAGGTGCGACCCAAAATCCGATTCCTTGGATCAACGCATGGCTGTCTTCTGACAATGTACAGGTTGCGCCGCAGGAAGTGGAAATTTCTTCTTACTTAATCGGTCAGATTGATTCGGAAGTCAGCGCGGACGATTTGGGCGATTTCGAGCTGTAAACCGCGTTTCAGACGGCCTTTGGGCGTAACCGGCCGTCTGAAAATCTCTTTTCAATCCTCAAGGTATAACCAAAAATGAAGATTTATGGCGACATTGCGGTAAAAGCAGCTGAATCATATTCTAAATATGAAGATATGGAACAAGCTTGGACAGAGATTGCGGCATCATTTCCCATCAAGGAGTCAATTAGAAAAAAAGGATGCCC
>NZ_JBQCTZ010000514.1:0-572 GCF_051963715.1 Neisseria sp. P0001.S005
CCATTGATTTCGCGTCCCAATTAAACGAATCGAAACGCATACTGCCGTCTAAAAACAGGTTCAAAATAAACAACATTGCCGTATAACCTGCATACAGCATGGGGTAATGGCCATAACTGAGCAGACACGACGTAGCAACAAACGGCAAAACCAAAATCCCGAAACCGGAAGCCGTACCGCCGGAGATATACACCAAAACCATCATCATGGTGATGTCGACCACGGCGCTGGCATTGGGCAAATCCAAAGACTGCCACTGCCAGCCCGGACGGAACACGGAGAGCATAATCAGGAAGAAATACAGCGTTACCCAGATATAAAACGCAACGTCCGGCAACGAAACGCCAATCAGGTTGCCGCCTGTGTAGCTGCCGAACGCGTGCAAAACCAAAAGCGGTAAGACGATGGCTATTCGGGCAATGTTGATTACACCGGGAATCCGCTCCCTCAGATTACCCAGTTCTTGAAGATTGGCTCTGTTCATAAGTGAACCTTTTTTATTATCATGCAATGTCGTATAAATTTAATTTATTTAGATATATTTGTTCTTGTTTCAGGACAAACTTTTCAGA
>NZ_JBQCTZ010000515.1:0-571 GCF_051963715.1 Neisseria sp. P0001.S005
ACTTGATCCAACTTCAATAGTGGGAAGCGGTCGATGTGTTTGGCAATCATGGCTTGTGCGGTTTGCCGGAAGAAGGTGCTCATGAGAAATCCCCTAAATGTCTTGGGTGGGAATTTAGGGGATTTGGGGGGAATTTTGCAAAGGTGTCAGGCCGTCTGAAACCCCAAAAATTGGGGTTTCAGACGGCCTTTTTAGTAGAAATTTGTTTGGAATAATTTTAGGAAGTTTGGGTATAATTATTGTGGGGCTGGTAGCAAAAAAGCCCCATTGCAGTGGGGCTTTGTGCTGAAACCTTCCTAGAAAGGAGAGTTTCAATCATGAAACATACCACTCGTACGGGTCGTTCATGGCTGAGACTGCGAACAGTCGTTAAGATTATCTTAACCCTGTTCCTGCTTTTAGTCAATTAAACGGCTGAAAACAAAAAACTGTTTTTCAGTTTCCGCCTGTTTGTCATGAACAGGCGGTTTTTTATTGTTTAACGCTGATTCAAATGTAGGAAAACGTTGCGTTGTTTACACCACAGGTTGAGAAAAATAAGACTGCAAGACCTCAAACGGCGTATCGCCGT
>NZ_JBQCTZ010000516.1:0-569 GCF_051963715.1 Neisseria sp. P0001.S005
AAGTTGGTGTTGGATTGGGTAGTTTCACGGTATGAGGGTTTCTGCCTGTCTTTTGCAGGGTCGGACTCGAAGATTGTAAACTCTTCACGCACAGTACGGATGCCCCGGTGCTGGTCTTTCATGTGGCTCAACACGATGCGGTGGTCGCCGTCGCCGAAGGTTGTTCCGATTTTGGCCAGGTAGCTGCGTTTGTCCAGTGCGCTGTAAGGTACGGTTTTGCCGCCGTTGGGACTTTTGTAGCCTTTACCTGCTTCGTAATCTTTTTCATCGTTGCGGTTGTAAGAGAATAAGCCGTCGAAGTTGCCGGCTTTTCCGAACACGCTGGCGCCGTAGTTTACGCCGTCATTGCTGGCATAGCCGCTGCTGAGGCGCACGCCCCAGTTTTTGTCCAAACCTTTTAGCAAGTCTTCGGCATCGACTGTTTTAGTAATAATCGCGCCGTTGGTCGCGCCAATACCGGCAGATGCCGAGCCCGCGCCTTTCTGTACGGAGACGATTTTGACCAGCGCAGGGTCGATGATGAAACGGCCTTGGTGATACAGTATTTGGCTGTCGGAATAGGCGTTGTC
>NZ_JBQCTZ010000517.1:0-569 GCF_051963715.1 Neisseria sp. P0001.S005
AGCGCCGGACGCGTTTTGATTCCGGCGAATCTGCGCAAACGCGTGGATTTTGAAAAAGAAGTTACTTTGGTTGGCCGTGCAAACCGTATGGAGTTGTGGGGTCGCGAACATTGGGAAGAGGAAATGAATCAGGCTTTGGATATTGATCCTGATGAGTTGGCTTTCCAATTGAGTCAAACGGATTTGCAATTGTGAGTAAAGTTGAAAATTATCAGCATGTTACTGTCTTGTTGCATGAGGCGGTGGATGCGTTGGCAATCCGTGAAGACGGGATTTATGTGGACGGTACGTTCGGTAGGGGAGGGCATTCCCGGCTGATTTTGTCGCGTTTGGGTGAGCAGGGTCGTTTGGTTGTTTTTGATAAAGACCCCGAGGCGATTGCGGTAGCTAATGAATTGGCAAAGCAAGATAAGCGCGTCAGTGTCGTACACAATGGTTTTGAAACATTTCAGACGGCCTTGGATGAATTAGGCATCGATAAGATTGACGGTGCGCTTTTTGATTTGGGGATTTCGTCGCCGCAAATTGACGATGGCAGCCGCGGATTCAGTTTCCGCTTTGATGCGCCG
>NZ_JBQCTZ010000518.1:0-567 GCF_051963715.1 Neisseria sp. P0001.S005
TAGGAAGTTGGTTGGAAAGTTGATTAGGGTAGATTTTATTCAAATGAAAGACTAGGCTATGAAATCAAAATTTGTGTATAAGTTACTGGTAATTTCAAAGTACCTGTACATTTTAATTTGTATATCAATACCAATCGTTTTTATTTATGAAAGCTACCAAGGAGATAATGTTGATTTTATGATTTATATTCATGCTTTTATTATTTTTTCCATATTGGGTGTATTGACTCAATATTCTACATCTAATTTTTTTGAAAAGGAAAAATAACATGATTGAACTATCCATTGAGGATCTGGAACTAATTTATGGAGGAGGCTTAGGAGAGAGAATCCTTCAAGGAGGAGCAAATGGTGCATAAATAGGAGGATCAATTGGTGCAGGTATTGGTCTGGGTGTCGGTATAGCTTTTGGCAGTATTCCTGCCGGACCAGCTATTATGGTCGGTGGCACAATTGGTGCTGCTGTTGGTGCTGCAACTGGTATGGGTGTTGCAGCATATGAGTATTACCAAGAAACTCAGCCTAAAGGGACAGTAACGGTCGGTCCGATTTCTGCTTTTGCTGTGG
>NZ_JBQCTZ010000519.1:0-564 GCF_051963715.1 Neisseria sp. P0001.S005
CTTTAGCACCTTTAGTAGCTTTTACACCTTTCAAGGTAACTGCTTTTGAGATTTCACCAGAAGCAATAACTTTTACACTAGAAGCAGTTACAGGAATCAGACCAGCTTGTTTAAGAACCAAGACATCAATCTCGTTCACAGCAATCAGATTTAATTCACTCAAACGAACTTCAGCATTAGCGGCAGCAGTCAAAGATTTGAAACCACGTTTCGGCAGACGGCGTTGCAAAGGCATTTGACCGCCTTCAAAACCGACCTTGTGGAAGCCACCAGAACGGCTTTTTTGACCTTTATGACCACGACCACCTGTTTTACCCAAGCCGCTACCAATACCGCGGCCTACACGACGACTAGCGTGAGTAGCACCCTCAGCAGGTTGAATAGTATTCAAAAACATATTAAGACTCCACTTTCAACAAGTAGCTGATTTTATTGATCATGCCACGGTTTTCAGGGGTATCCAAAACCTCTACAGTATGTTCACGGCGGCGCAAACCTAAACCACGAGCACATGCACGATGAGATTCAATTGTACCGATCAGGCTCTTAACCAATGTAACTTTA
>NZ_JBQCTZ010000520.1:0-557 GCF_051963715.1 Neisseria sp. P0001.S005
GGCGCGTCCTACCGTACAGGCGGCCTGACTGCCAAAGTCGGCGTAAGCCACAGCAAACCGCGTTTTTACGATACGCACAAAGATAAATTGTTAAGCGCGAACCCCGAGTTTGGCGCACAAACCGGCCGCACTTGGACGGCCTCCCTTGCCTACCGCTTCCAAAATCCGAATCTGGAAATCGGCTGGCGCGGACGCTATGTTCAAAAAGCCGTGGGTTCGATATTGGTGGCGGGTCAAAAAGGTCGCGACGGAAAACTGGAAAACGTTGTACGCCAAGGTTTCGGTGTGAACGATGTCTTCGCCAACTGGAAACCGCTGGGCAAAGACACGCTCAATGTCAATCTTTCAGTCAACAACGTGTTTAACAAGTTCTACTATCCGCACAGCCAACGCTGGACCAATACCCTACCAGGTACCGGACGTGATGTACGCTTGGGCGTGAACTACCGCTTCTAAGCAATCAGCTTGAAAAAGCCGTCTGAAAACAAAAGTTTTCAGACGGCATCTAGCTTTATAATCCGATACAAGTTATCATTTCGATTTACTTTATTTCCGAC
>NZ_JBQCTZ010000521.1:0-556 GCF_051963715.1 Neisseria sp. P0001.S005
TTTTTTGCACTACCTTACACCTAAATGTATTAAAGCGCTTTTTAGGACGTTGTATTTTTGGTCGTTAATACCTGCTGCGCTTTCAGACGGCCTATTGAAGCAACCACAGGTTGGTTTGCTGGATAAGTTGGGGAAACCATCGGGCCAGCCACAACCATAATAAGAGTGCCAATAAACTGCCTGAAAAATCGTATCGCCCTACGCGCAAGAAGGAAAACGGTTTGAGCAATGGTTGCAGGATTCGTTCGATGGCATAAGTCAACGGCGAATAGCGACCTTGTATGCTGGCCACCATTCTAATAATCAGACCGATAAGTAATGTATAGGCCGCGGCTTTCAGCATATGGAGTGCGGCAAACCAAAAGTTTGCCAAAATCAGCTTATTGCTGATGGACAGCGCTGGCGAGATGAAAATAATGGCGATACAGGCAAGGTAGTACACCAGAAAACCTGCGGGCAGGCAGTACCAATCGGTTTTCTCGCCGGATGGAAATGCTTTTTGCCAAGGTTTGGTCAGCCAGCCTGTTGCCTGTATGCTGAATTTGAGCAGGGGGTG
>NZ_JBQCTZ010000522.1:0-555 GCF_051963715.1 Neisseria sp. P0001.S005
ATGCTTGCCGATGAAGAATTGGAAGGCATGCTGCTCGAAAAAGAGCTTGACGTGCGGACTCTGGTTGAAGACCAAATCCTGATGTCGCTCCCTTTCTCCCCTCGACACGAAGACTGCGGCAACAATGGAACACTGGACGAAGTCAATCGGGACAAACCAAACCCCTTCGCTGTTTTAGCAGGTTTGAAAAGCAGTTAATTAGGACACAGTTTATTTATCTAGGAGCTTGAAATGGCCGTTCAACAAAACAAAAAATCCCCTTCTAAACGCGGTATGCACCGTTCACACGACGCTCTGACTGCGCCTTCTCTGTCTGTTGACAGCGCAACCGGCGAAGTGCATCGTCCACACCACATTTCTCCAAACGGTATGTACCGTGGCCGTAAAGTGGTAAAAGCTAAAGGCGAATAATCCGTTCGTCTGACTGAAAAAGCCAGAATATTGCCATGCAATGACTGGCTTTTTTGCATTGCACCCTGTATTTTCCTCTTCGGAAGCACACCATGAAACGTAAAATCTGGTACACCTACGACGACATCCACCGCGTAATCAAAG
>NZ_JBQCTZ010000523.1:0-554 GCF_051963715.1 Neisseria sp. P0001.S005
GTGGTCGGCGGCGCGTCCGAACTGATTGAAGAAGTGGCCGGCAGCAAAATCAGCGGCGAAGAAGACCGTTACAGCCATACCGACTTGAGCGACTTCCAAGCCAATGTGGAAGGCTCCAAAAAAATCGTTGATTTGTTCCGTCCGCTGATCGAAGCCAAAGACAAAGCGTTGTTGGAAAAAACCGATGCCAACTTCAAACAGGTTGAAGACATTTTGGCGAAATACAAAAAACAAGACGGCTTCGAGCTGTACGACAAACTGAGCGAAGAAGACCGCAAAGCCCTGCAGGCGCCGATTAATGCCTTGGCAGAAGACTTGGCCAAACTGCGCGGTATTTTGGGTTTGAAATAAGATAACGCGTTTTCAGACGGCCTTTAGATATTGAAAGGCCGTCTGAATCTTATTGTTGCCCACACAAAATACGCTTGAAAACCAACCTTACTTCACACGATTGCAATCTTTCCGTTCCCTGCCAAGGAGCAGACCATGAGCCAAAACAAACAACCGGCACAACCCGAAAAACGAACCCTTTTCAAAACTGCCCTTGCCGCCGG
>NZ_JBQCTZ010000524.1:0-554 GCF_051963715.1 Neisseria sp. P0001.S005
AA
Source organism: Neisseria sp. P0001.S005 (assembly GCF_051963715.1). Classification (NCBI taxonomy): domain Bacteria; kingdom Pseudomonadati; phylum Pseudomonadota; class Betaproteobacteria; order Neisseriales; family Neisseriaceae; genus Neisseria; species Neisseria sp. P0001.S005. Next base: position 3 of record NZ_JBQCTZ010000524.1, read on the forward strand.
AGTTTCCGTTGGCGAAAAATTGAAAGTAGAACAGATACCAGCCGAACTCGACAGCCAAATCGAACTGACTGAAGTTTTGATGATTGCTGACGGCGAATCTGTAAAAGTAGGCGCACCTTTTATCGAAGGCGCAAAAGTAACAGCTAAAGTCGTTGCTCATGGTCGTGGCGAGAAAGTACGCATTTTCAAAATGCGTCGTCGCAAACACTACCAAAAACGCCAAGGCCATCGCCAAAATTTCACCCAAATCGAAATCGTGGCAATCGCCTAATTTCAAGTAAGTTCAGGAGTATTACAAATGGCAAGTAAAAAAGCAGGCGGTAGCACCCGCAACGGTCGCGATTCAGAAGCCAAACGCTTGGGCGTTAAAGCCTACGGCAACGAGCTGATTCCGGCAGGCTCTATCATCGTTCGTCAACGTGGTACTAAATTCCACGCAGGTGACAACGTAGGCATGGGCAAAGACCACACTTTGTTTGCTAAAGTCGACGGTTACGTTGAATTCAAAACCAAAGGCGCGCTGAACCGTAAAACCGTCAGCATCCGTCCTTA
>NZ_JBQCTZ010000525.1:0-550 GCF_051963715.1 Neisseria sp. P0001.S005
TTGAAATTTTTGTTGATATTTCTTTGATTTGTCAATTATAATGGCGGACTTGGTACATCCGTATCAAGTTTAACTTTGTCTGAAAGGCAGGCCAATCGTAGCCCGCCCCTTTACTTAAAAGGAAAATAATCATGACTTTAGGTCTGGTTGGACGCAAAGTTGGTATGACTCGCGTGTTCGATGAACAGGGTGTTTCTGTTCCGGTAACTGTTTTGGATATGTCTGCCAACCGCGTTACACAAGTGAAATCCAAAGATACTGACGGCTACACTGCTGTACAAGTTACCTTTGGTCAGAAAAAAGCTAATCGTGTCAACAAAACTGAAGCTGGTCACTTTGCTAAAGCAGGTGTTGAAGCTGGTCGTGGTTTGGTTGAATTTGCTTTGACTGAAGAAAAACTGGCTGAATTGAAAGCCGGTGATGAAATTACCGTTTCTATGTTTGAAGTTGGTCAATTGGTAGATGTAACCGGCACCTCTAAAGGTAAAGGTTTCTCTGGTACGATCAAACGTCATAACTTCGGTGCTCAACGTACTTCCCACGGTAACTC
>NZ_JBQCTZ010000526.1:0-549 GCF_051963715.1 Neisseria sp. P0001.S005
CTTCTGAACCAAAAGGATTAAACCATGGCTTTCGGATCAATGAATTCCGGCGATGATGCGCCGATGTCGGATATCAATGTGACACCTTTGGTGGACGTGATGCTGGTGTTGCTAATTGTATTTATGATTACCATGCCGGTGCTGACCCACTCGATTCCTTTGGAGTTGCCGACTGCTTCGGAAAAAGCGGCGAAAGAGGATAAGCAGCAGCCTAAAGATCCTTTGCGTTTGAGCATTGATGCCAATGGAGCTTATATCGTTGGCGGAGATTCGGATACCAAAGTGGATTTGGCAACGGTAACTGCCAAGCTGAAAGAAGCCAAAGCGAAAAACGAAGATGTGATTGTGGCGATTGCGGCGGATAAAGCGGTTGAATACGATTATGTCAACCAAGCCCTGCAAGCGGCGCGCGAAGCCGGTATCAGTAAAATCGGTTTTGTAACGGAAACCAAAGCGCAATAATCTTTTGAATACAGTAAAGGCCGTCTGAAATTTGAGTAAAGTTTCAGACGGCCTTTTGTTGTATTTGGTAACTATATGTCCAGGCTG
>NZ_JBQCTZ010000527.1:0-548 GCF_051963715.1 Neisseria sp. P0001.S005
ATATTTTAAAGGAAATACAAAAGGCCGTCTGAAAAGATGTTTCAGACGGCCTTTGTGTTGGAAGCCGATTAGAACGGACGTACTTCCAAACCGAACATACGGCGCGCGGTGTTCAGCATTTGGCAGCTGAAGCCCCACTCGTTGTCGTACCATGCGAACACTTTAACCATTTTGCCTGCGGTTACTTTGGTCAGCGTAGAGTCAAATGTGCTGGCTTGGGTAGTGTGGTTGAAGTCCATAGAAACCAGTGGCAGGGTATTGTAGGCCAATACGCCTTTCAGACGGCCTTCTTCGGAAGCGGCTTTCATCAGCGCGTTGATTTCTTCGGCAGAAGTGTCGCGGCCTGCTTGGAAGCTCAGGTCAACCAGGGAAACGTTGACGGTCGGTACGCGGATGGCGAGGCCGTCGAGTTTGCCTTTCAGGTCCGGCAATACCAAACCGACGGCTTTTGCAGCACCGGTTTTGGTCGGAATCATGTTTTCCACGCCGCTACGCGCACGGCGCAGGTCTTTGTGGCGTACGTCGGTTACGGTTTGGTCGTTGGTCAG
>NZ_JBQCTZ010000528.1:0-547 GCF_051963715.1 Neisseria sp. P0001.S005
GCTGCAAAAATTGTAGAAGAAGCCAAAGAGCAAGCTTCTCATGAAGCAGCACGCATTGCAGCCCAAGCAAAAGCTGACGTGGAGCAAGAAGTTAACCGTGCGCGCGAAGTGTTGCGCGAACAGGTTGCTACACTGGCTGTTAAAGGTGCAGAATCTATCTTGCGTAAAGAAGTTGATGCTTCCAAACATGCAGATTTGCTCAGTACCTTAAAACAGGAGCTGTAATCTTATGGCAGAGTTCGCAACGATTGCCAGACCTTATGCGAAAGCATTGTTTAGTCTGGCTCAGGAAAAAAACCAAATCGAGTCTTGGTTGGGCGAACTGAAAGAACTCGCAGCGGTTGTTCAAGATGAGAAAGTCATTGCTCTCATCGAGCAACCGGAAACGGGAGCTTCCGAAAAAGCAGAAACGCTCAAAGGTCTTGTCGGTATCAAAAATGTCGAATTGGCAAATTTCATTACCGTTTTGGCCGAGCAAAAGCGTTTGCTGGTATTGCCGGAAATTTATGCCCAATATCAAGATTTGACCTTGATACACAACAATACG
>NZ_JBQCTZ010000529.1:0-546 GCF_051963715.1 Neisseria sp. P0001.S005
CGGCATATTTTTGAATACACCTTCCAATTTGTCGGCATCAACAGATACCCAGCTTGGCAAGCCAATTTGAGTAGCCAGGCTCAATGCTTCTTGGATACGTACTTGTTTCTTAGCTTTTTCACGAACAGCTACAACATCACCTGCTTTAACTTGGAAAGAAGGGATATTAACAACTTGACCGTTTACGACGATAGCTTTGTGAGAAACCAATTGACGTGCTTCGGCGCGAGTAGAGCCAAAACCCATACGGTAAACGACATTGTCCAAACGAGACTCCAGCAATTGCAACAGCAATTCACCGGTAGAGCCTTTACGACGAGCTGCTTCCGCGAAGTAACGACGGAATTGACGCTCTAATACGCCATAAATACGACGAATTTTTTGTTTTTCACGTAATTGCAAACCGTAGTCTGACAAACGTGGTTTTTTCGCACCGTGTTGACCAGGTGCAGAATCCATTTTACATTTGGAATCTAAAGAGCGACGTGCACTCTTCAAAAACAGATCCGTACCTTCGCGACGTGCTAATTTACATTTAGGGCCAAT
>NZ_JBQCTZ010000530.1:0-546 GCF_051963715.1 Neisseria sp. P0001.S005
CGGCATATTTTTGAATACACCTTCCAATTTGTCGGCATCAACAGATACCCAGCTTGGCAAGCCAATTTGAGTAGCCAAGCTCAATGCCTCTTGGATACGTACTTGTTTCTTAGCTTTTTCACGAACAGCTACAACATCGCCTGCTTTAACTTGGAAAGAAGGGATATTAACAACCTGACCGTTTACAACGATAGCTTTATGAGAAACCAATTGACGTGCTTCAGCGCGGGTAGAGCCAAAACCCATACGATAAACGACATTGTCCAAACGGGACTCCAGCAATTGCAACAGCAATTCACCGGTAGAACCTTTACGACGATCAGCTTCCGCAAAGTAACGACGGAATTGGCGTTCTAACACACCATAAATACGACGGATTTTTTGTTTTTCACGCAATTGCAAACCGTAGTCTGACAAACGTGGTTTTTTCGCACCGTGCTGACCAGGTGCAGAATCCATTTTACATTTTGAATCTAAAGAGCGACGTGCACTCTTCAAAAACAGATCCGTACCTTCGCGACGTGCTAATTTACATTTAGGGCCAAT
>NZ_JBQCTZ010000531.1:0-545 GCF_051963715.1 Neisseria sp. P0001.S005
ACGAGGTTAATCCATGCCATGATGCCCATGGCCATGTCTGCCATATCCCATACCAAGGGTACGTTGGCAACTGCGCCGAAGTAGACCCATGCCAAAACCAGCATACGGAAAATGGCGGTAACCAGCCAATGGCTCTTGATGAATTGGACGTTGGACTCGGCATAGGCATAGTTGCCGATAACGGTTGAAAAGGCAAACATAAATAGGATGACGGCAAGGAAGCCTGCGCCCCATTCGCCTACCTGGCTGACGATTGCCGCTTGGGTCAGCGCCGCACCGCTCAGGTCTCCGTAAGGCTGTTGATAGGTCAAGACGATAAAGGCGGTGCATGAGCAGACGATGATGGTATCGACGAAAACGCCCAGCATTTGAATCATGCCTTGGGAGACGGGGTGCTTCACTTCGGCTGCGGCTGCGGCGTTCGGCGCGGAACCCATACCCGCTTCATTGGAATACAGGCCGCGTTTGATACCCTGCATCATGGTGGTCGAAATCAGACCGCCGAGGAAACCGCCTGCAGCCGAATCGAAGTTGAACGCGTTGGA
>NZ_JBQCTZ010000532.1:0-542 GCF_051963715.1 Neisseria sp. P0001.S005
CACGTTTTGCCGGCGTGGTATTTACCGCCATCGGACTGACCGCCTGCGGTTTTGCCGGTTTCAACTTTCTCGGCAGACACCATGGCCGCAGCGTTGTCTTAATCCTTATCGGCAGCATCGGTTTGCTGCCCATCGCCCACTTCCTCAATCCCATGTCGGCCGCTTTTGCCGCGTTTGGATTGATTCTGTGCGGCTTTTCACTGGCACGCCGCCGCGTCATTATTGCCATTTTGCTGTTGTGCGGCGGCTGGGTTTTACTCTCCCTCTCCTCAGGCTATCTGCTGACCGCGGCCATGATGTTTTTGGCACTTGCCTTGTCGTTCCATTCCACTTGGCAAAGCAAACGCTATCTGCTGACCCTGATTGGCGCCATCGTCGTTTCCCTGCCCCTGCTGATTCTGTATCCACTGGTTTTATCAAAAACCAATCCCGAATGGTTTGATATTTGGTTCAATCATTATTCCTTAGGCGTATTCGGCGGCTTCCATCAGATTCAGACGGCCTTCAACCTGCCCTATTATCTGAAAAACCTGCTGTGGTTT
>NZ_JBQCTZ010000533.1:0-536 GCF_051963715.1 Neisseria sp. P0001.S005
CTGTCTTTGGAACAATTCTTCCAACTGGCCCGTGGTAACAAAGACCAATTCGCTATCGAAATGACCAAATGGTTCGACACCAACTACCACTACTTGGTGCCTGAATTCCACGCCGATACCGAATTCAAAGCCAACGCCAAACACTACGTTCAACAACTGCAAGAAGCCCAAGCTTTGGGCCTGAAAGCCAAACCGACCGTTGTGGGTCCGTTGACTTTCCTGTGGGTTGGTAAAGAAAAAGGCGCTGTTGAATTCGACCGTCTGAGCCTGTTGCCTAAACTGTTGCCTGTTTACGTTGAAATCCTGACTGCTTTGGTTGAAGCCGGTGCCGAGTGGATTCAAATCGACGAGCCTGCATTGGCTGTTGACCTGCCTAAAGAATGGGTAGAAGCATACAAAGACGTTTACGCTACTTTGAGCAAAGTAAGCGCCAAAATCCTGTTGAGCACTTACTTCGGTTCTGTTGCCGAACACGCTGCTTTGCTGAAATCCCTGCCTGTTGACGGCCTGCACATCGACTTGGTACGCGCTCCTGA
>NZ_JBQCTZ010000534.1:0-536 GCF_051963715.1 Neisseria sp. P0001.S005
CCGGCAGGGACGTCGGTGTCGGCGCCGATGTGGCGGTAGAGTTCGGTCATAAAGGCTTGGCAGAAGCGCATTACTTCGGCATCGGATTTGCCTTTAGGATCAAAGTCGGAACCGCCTTTACCGCCGCCCATAGGCAGGGTGGTCAGCGCGTTTTTGAAGACTTGTTCAAAAGCGAGGAATTTCAATACGCCCAAATCGACGGTAGGGTGGAAGCGCAAGCCGCCTTTGTAAGGGCCGATGGCGGAATTCATTTGGATGCGGTAGCCGCGGCTGACTTGGACTTGGCCTTTGTCGTCCATCCAAGTGACGCGGAACATAATCACGCGCTCCGGCTCAACGATACGCTCAAGCAGGCTTTGTTGGGTGTATTTCGGGTTTTTCGCCAAAAACGGATCCAAACTCATAAACACTTCTTCAACGGCTTGATGAAAGGGTTCTTGGTTGGGGTTGCGTTGTTTGAGATTGGTAAATAGAGTGTTCAGGTCGGTCATTTTTCTACTCCTATTGAGTGAGATATTTCAATATTTATGTTTTGA
>NZ_JBQCTZ010000535.1:0-536 GCF_051963715.1 Neisseria sp. P0001.S005
AAACCTGTATCAGCTACATAAAAGACGGCTTGCCCTTTAATCCCTACAAGGCAAAACAGCCCGAAACGGCGGTAACGGCAGCACCACCGGAACAGCCCGAAACTCCGCAAGTATTGACAATGGGTGGCAAGAGTCCGCAGAATTTGATGTATGACGGTTACAATGATAATGCCATGTCAAATCAAGGCGGAAAGGTTAATTAATGAATGCTGGTCTAGCGTTTTTTCTTGGAGTTGTTTTAACAGTTATTTATTTCAAAAAAGGTATAAAAGGAATTTTTATTTTTGCATTTCCTATTTTATTAATTGTAACCTTTTATATTTATAATATATTGATAACAATATGAAACAATCACACTCACTTAAACACAAGTCAGGGGGAGGACGTCCAGAAAGATTTGTAAAGACAGCTTTATCGTCTTTATAAATCTTTTTGGATACCCCTTGACGCTAGCCAAACAAAAAACGCTATTAGCAAGGGTTGGTGCGGTTTTTTGCGCCAACCCCTGCCACGTGGCGAACGTCCCCGAAGGGTCG
>NZ_JBQCTZ010000536.1:0-536 GCF_051963715.1 Neisseria sp. P0001.S005
TCAAAACATAAATATTGAAATATCTCACTCAATAGGAGTAGAAAAATGACCGACCTGAACACTCTATTTACCAATCTTAAACAACGCAACCCCAACCAAGAACCCTTCCATCAAGCCGTTGAAGAAGTGTTCATGAGTTTGGATCCGTTTTTGGCGAAAAACCCAAAATACACCCAACAAAGCCTGCTTGAGCGTATTGTTGAACCGGAGCGCGTGATTATGTTCCGCGTCACTTGGATGGACGACAAAGGCCAAGTCCAAGTCAACCGCGGCTACCGCATTCAAATGAGTTCCGCCATCGGCCCTTACAAAGGCGGTTTACGTTTCCACCCGACCGTCGATTTGGGCGTGTTGAAATTCCTCGCCTTTGAACAAGTGTTCAAAAATGCGTTGACCACCCTGCCTATGGGCGGCGGCAAAGGCGGTTCCGACTTCGATCCTAAAGGCAAATCCGATGCTGAAGTAATGCGCTTCTGCCAAGCCTTTATGACCGAACTCTACCGCCACATCGGCGCCGACACCGACGTCCCTGCCGG
>NZ_JBQCTZ010000537.1:0-532 GCF_051963715.1 Neisseria sp. P0001.S005
TCAAGCTCGGCAAATTCCTGACGGATTTGGGTCATGGCCGTTTCAAAAGCCTCGGGGTCGGTTTGGGGCATTTGGGTCAGCAACTCGGCGATGTGGTGGGTCAGCTTGGCATAGGGCGCAAAGCCGTCGTTGCCGTCGATTCGGACTTGGTCGCGGTATGCGCCGAGCGCGGAAATGTGGCCGGTCAGCGCATAGCTGGTTTTGAGCAGGGTAAAACCGTCTTGCAGGCGGTCTTGGTATTTTTTCGGGTTGCTGCTCATGTCGGACAGGGTGCTGCTGAGGGCGGCGGTGCTTTCGTGGGCTTGGCGGCGGGTGAGGCGGTAGTCGAAATCGTCGCGGCTGCCGCTTTGCAGCTGGTCGAGGATAGCGTCGAGATAGCGGCCGTTGGCAGTGATGGTTTGGGCGGCGGTGTGGCTGAGGGTGAGGTAACGCCAATCGGGCCAGAGGTAGGTGGCGGCGGCCCATGCGATAACGGAACCGACGATGGTGTCGATGATGCGGATGGGCATGGCGTGGTACACGTCCAAACCGG
>NZ_JBQCTZ010000538.1:0-531 GCF_051963715.1 Neisseria sp. P0001.S005
GGAAGAGGCCGGGAAGATTATGTGTCGTATCGTTGAGGCCGTTTAAGGCCGTCTGAAAGAATAAGGAAAAATGATGGAACTAAGCTATTTTGCCTTGATTGGCGCGCCAAACTGCGGCAAAACCGTTTTGTTCAACGGTTTGACCGGCTCACATGCCAAGGTTGCCAATTATCCGGGCGTAACTGTCGATAAGCGCGAGGGCGCCTTCCTCGACGACGAGGCCGTCCGCATTATCGACCTGCCGGGCACATACAGCCTACGCACGACCAGCCCCGACGAAGCGGTGGCGAAAGATGTAATGGTAGGCAAGATGGGCATTCCGCCCGATGCCATTATTGCCGTTGCCGACGCGACCAACCTGCGTATGACCCTGCGCATGATTTTGGAACTGAAAACGCTGGGACTGCCTATGGTGGTGTCGCTGAATTTGAGCGACGTGGCCCGCAAAAGGGGCTTGAATATCGACGCGGCCAAACTGAGCGAGTTGTTGGATGCACCTGTTTTGGAAACAGTTGCAGTGAGCGCGTCGGG
>NZ_JBQCTZ010000539.1:0-530 GCF_051963715.1 Neisseria sp. P0001.S005
GTTAACCCAGTAGTGGAAGGTTCTGCGCGCGCCAAACAAAAACGTTTGGGCGAAAACGGCCGCGATAAAGTCTTGCCGGTATTGATTCATGGTGACTCTGCATTTATCGGTTTGGGTGTTAACCAAGCAACATTCAACCTGTCTAAAACACGCGGTTATACCACCGGCGGTACTGTTCACATCGTGATCAACAACCAAATCGGCTTTACGACTTCCGATACCCGCGATACCCGTTCAACCGTACACTGTACCGATATCGCGAAAATGGTTTCCGCTCCGGTTATCCATGTGAACGGCGATGATCCTGAACGCGTTTGCTTTGCCATCCAAGCTGCCTTGGATTACCGCAAAAAATTCCATAAAGACATCGTGGTCGACGTTGTCTGCTACCGTAAATGGGGCCACAACGAGGGCGATGATCCGACCTTGACCCAACCGATGATGTACAAAAAAGTATCGCAACACCCAGGTGCGCGTGCTTTGTACACCGAGCAACTGATTGCCGAAGGCGTGGTAACTCAAGCTGAGGC
>NZ_JBQCTZ010000540.1:0-529 GCF_051963715.1 Neisseria sp. P0001.S005
GATTCGATGCGGCCGATGAAGTTTTTCTGACCATCAATCGGCAGGCGTGTTTTGATTTTGGCGTTCTGGCCGGCAAAGCGCACGAAGTCGGCGGCTTTTTTCAGCGGACGGTCAAGGCCCGGGCTGGAGATTTCCAAACGTTTGTAGTCGATGTCTTCAACCATAAACACGCGGCTCAGATGGTTGCTGACAGTGGCGCAGTCTTCGACGGTGATGCCGCCTTCTTTATCGATGAAAACGCGCAAATCGCCTTGTGCAGTCAGTTCGAAATCGACCAGCTCGTAGCCCAAGCCGGGCAGGGTTTTATCAAGAATGCTTTGAATATCCATGCTTCTCCAGAAGTACATAAACAAAAAAATGGCCGTGCGGCCATTTTTCGTGTGATTTGAAAAATTGACCTATTATAACTGTTTTCAAGATAAAAGAAAAGTGTTGATTTGGCGTGAATTTTTTTGAAGTGATTGCTTAAATGTAAAGGGTAGGGTCGAGGCCGTCTGAAAAGGAAATTGTTGACAAGTTTTGATATGAT
>NZ_JBQCTZ010000541.1:0-527 GCF_051963715.1 Neisseria sp. P0001.S005
GAAGTCGAAGGCGCGCTGGCGCACCTGCACGGCAGCATTGTCGATCAACGCGAAATCGGCACGCATTACGTCTTTTTCGTTCAGATCAACGAAATCCGCAATACCGATACGCAAGCGCCGGCATTGCTGTATTTCCGTAGGCAATTCAAATCTTTGGCATAAATAAAGGTCTCATGCCGTCTGAAACATCGGTTTCATTTTTTCAGACGGCCTGAGACCTTTTCTGTTTCACACATTATAGGCACCCCCATGAAAGCAATGATACTGGCCGCCGGTCGCGGCGAACGCATGCGCCCCCTGACCGACCACACGCCCAAACCCTTACTCGAAGTAGCAGGCACGCCGCTTATCGGCTGGCACTTACGCCGCCTGCGGAAGGCCGGCTTTACTGAAATCGTCATCAACCATGCCTGGCTTGGCCAGCAAATCGAAGACACCTTGAAAGACGGTTCAGCCTACGGCGTACACATTGCCTATTCTCCCGAGCGCGCCGGAGGCCTGGAAACTGCCGGAGGCATTGCCACCGC
>NZ_JBQCTZ010000542.1:0-527 GCF_051963715.1 Neisseria sp. P0001.S005
AACCAAGCTTCGAGTTTGGCGTTAGGCAGAACCAAAATGCCGGTATTGATTTCTTTCACGGCTTTTTGGGCGGCATCGGCGTCTTTTTCTTCGACAATGGCGGTTACGCTGCCGTTGCTGTCGCGGATGATGCGGCCCAAACCTGTCGGGTCGTTGGGTACATCGGTTAACAGGCCGACTTCGTCGCCTGCGGCTTCGAGCAGGGTTTCGAGGGTGGCTGCGTCAATCAGGGGGACGTCGCCGTACAACACCAGCGTGCGGCCTTCGGCAGACAGGTGCGGCAGGGCGGTTTTGACGGCGTGGCCGGTACCGAGCTGTTCGGTTTGTTCGACCCAAACGACATCGCGTTTGACGGTGTCCAAGACTTGCTCTTTGCCGTGGCCGATGACGACGCAGATGTTTTGGGGATTCAGGGAGGCGGCGGTGTCGATAACGCGCTCAACCATGGGAAGGCCGCCGATGCGGTGCAGCACTTTGGGCATTTTGGAGTACATGCGCGTGCCTTTGCCGGCGGCGAGGATGACGAT
>NZ_JBQCTZ010000543.1:0-524 GCF_051963715.1 Neisseria sp. P0001.S005
GTGACGGTCACTTTGTCCGAACCTGCGCTCGCAGTCGTGCCTTTGGCGTTGACGGTGTAGATGTCTTGGCCGTTGGCGCCGGTCGTTTTCACCACGTCTTTGATGTTGGTACCGGCTGCGACCTCGGTACGGGCGGCGGCGCTTTGCTGTTTCAGCTGGCTGTAGTTGACGGCGTCGGTGTCATCGGTACCGGCGGCTACGTTGGTTACTTTCTTGCCGGCGGCATTGATGCCTGACTTGGTCACACTCGGGCCACCGGTAATGGTGAGGCCGTCTGAATTCAGTTTGCTGTCGCCTGCGGTAACGCTGTCAACGGTAATGTCTTTGGCCAGTTTCAGCTGTGCGCCACCGGCTACGGTTTCGCTGATGATGTTGCTGTCGCCTTTGACATTGATGGTGTCACCCAATGCGTAGTTGTTGCTGCCGGTGGTACCGCCGAAGTTGATACCTTTGGCGATATTGGCGGCGTTGGTCGCGACGTTTTGATTGGTCGCAAACAGTTGGCTGCCGTTAACGGCATCTTT
>NZ_JBQCTZ010000544.1:0-521 GCF_051963715.1 Neisseria sp. P0001.S005
CCATGCCTTCGTCGTAGTGAGGACGGCCGAGGATTTTGTAGATGTCGTCTTTGGTCAGGCCAGGACGCATTTGATCCAGCTCGTCAAAAGTCGGGAATGTACCGCGGTCTTTGTTGAAGGTCAGGGAGTAAGGTTTAGGGAAGCGTGGCTCGTCTGTAGTGCCTTCAGGAGTGATTTTGCTCTTAGTAGCACAGGCGGCCAGCAGGCCGGTAGCCAGCAGGACGAAGCCCACTTTTGCGATTTTTTTCATTTGATAATCCTTTTATTGATTTTACCGGCCGAACTTTTCAGACGGCCTGTTAGTGCCGGCAGCGAGTTTGCCGGTTGACCCAAATAATGTTGTGCTTCTTAAAGATGTCCCCGACGGTTTGACAAACAGAACATCGGCACATTCCGGCAGGGCATTGCACCTCATCTCCGTTGTATCCGCCTGAATCGGCAGAACCGTTCAGACGGCCTGACTGACATTTATTGTCACTTTGTAACAATTTCACTGCGAGTAAGGCTTGGGGTTTAGAGAT
>NZ_JBQCTZ010000545.1:0-519 GCF_051963715.1 Neisseria sp. P0001.S005
CCCAGCGATTGGATGAAGCCGAGGGTTTTTGCCCCGACGGAACGGATAAAATTCATAGGTTTCAGTTGATTGGTTAAATGGTTTTCAGACGGCCTTGTTTAAGTTTCAGGCCGTCTGAACATCAGCCCAGCAAGTCTTGTTTTAAAGTCGTTTGCGCCGGATAGCGGTAGGCGACGGGGCCGTCTGCCAAACCGCCGACAAACTGGCGTACCCAAGGCGAGTCGAGTTCGCGCATTTCTTCGGGCGATCCGGAGAACATGATTTCGCCGTGTGCCAGGAAAATGACTTGATCGACGATTTCCAGTGATTTTTCGATGTCGTGCGTTACCATTACGCTGGTGGAGCGCAGGGCTTTGTTGGCGCGGCTGATGAGGTGGGCGATGACGCCCAGTGAAATCGGGTCGAGGCCGGTGAAAGGCTCGTCGTACAACATGATTTCAGGGTCGAGCGCAATCGTACGCGCGAGGGCAACGCGGCGCGACATACCGCCGGAAAGCTCGGAAGGCATCAGGTTTTCAA
>NZ_JBQCTZ010000546.1:0-518 GCF_051963715.1 Neisseria sp. P0001.S005
AATTTGTATGCGCCGTGGCTGGTGCCGACGGCAATAGCCAATGCGTCAACGCCGGTATCTTTAACGAAACGTACGGCATCTTCAACGCTGGTCAGCATTTGGTCGTGGGAAAGTTTGCCCACTGCGCCTACGCCGTCTTCCTCACCGGCTTCGCCGGTTTCGAGGTTGCCCAATACGCCGATTTCGCCTTCAACTGACACGCCGCAAGCGTGGGAGAAGTTAACCACGGTACGGGTGGCGTTGACGTTGTATTCGTAAGAAGAAGGGGTTTTGCCGTCTTCCATCAGCGAGCCGTCCATCATTACAGAGGAGAAGCCCAGTTGGATGGAGCGTTGGCACACGTCAGGAGATGCGCCGTGGTCTTGGTGCATTACGACAGGGATGTGCGGGAATTCTTCGACTGCGGCCAAAATCAGATGGCGCAGGAATGGGGCACCAGCGTATTTGCGTGCGCCTGCGGATGCTTGAACGATAACGGGGGCGTTGACTTGGTCGGCCGCCTCCATGATGGCGCGCAT
>NZ_JBQCTZ010000547.1:0-518 GCF_051963715.1 Neisseria sp. P0001.S005
AAAGCTTTGCAATACAGCCAATAATACCGTCCCATACCTAGTATATTTCGTAATTATTTTCCTACCAGCCTCACCTTCCTTCTTTAAAGCTTTTAAAGAAGGAACAATTTCAGAAGCAAGCTGAACAATAATCGATGCCGAAATATAAGGCATGATACCAATTGCAAATATACTAAAGCGCTCCAACGAACCACCCGAGAACATATTTAACATTCCGAATATGCCGTTTGCAGCGCCTTCGTATAACTTAGCTAATGCAACAGCATCTACGCCCGGTACCGGTATATGAGCACCAATACGGAAAACGACTAAAGCACCTAAAAGGAATGCCAGACGTTTTTTCAGATCACCAAATTTGGATAATCCCGATAAAGATTGTTGATTAGCCACTGTAGTGCAAGCCTTATTCTTCTACTTTACCACCGGCAGCCTCAATAGCAGCTTTAGCACCTTTAGTAGCTTTTACACCTTTCAAGGTAACTGCTTTTGAGATTTCACCAGAAGCAATAACTTTTACA
>NZ_JBQCTZ010000548.1:0-518 GCF_051963715.1 Neisseria sp. P0001.S005
ATGTTCCACGGTTTTTGGTTTTCAAAGTATTGCAGGCCTTGTTCTTTGGCGTAAGTGGCCACGCGTTCGCGGCGTACTTCTTTCAGCTCGATCAAAGCGGCCAATTGCGCTTCGGTCATGCCGCTGTCAGGGAAGAGGACAAAGCCGTTGGAGTCGGAAACGGTCAATACTTTTGCACCCAGTTGGATGGCTTTTTCGGCAGCGTATTGCGCCACGTTGCCGGAGCCGGAAATCAATACGCGTTTGCCTTCGATGCTGTCGTTGCGGGTTTCCAACATAGCTTGGGCAAAATACACGCAGCCGTAGCCGGTGGCTTCAGGGCGAATCAGGCTGCCGCCCCATTCGAGGCCTTTGCCGGTCAGGACGGAAGCAAATTCGTTGCGGATTTTTTTGTATTGGCCGAACAGATAGCCGATTTCGCGGCCGCCTACGCCGATGTCGCCGGCAGGGACGTCGGTGTCGGCGCCGATGTGGCGGTAGAGTTCGGTCATAAAGGCTTGGCAGAAGCGCATTACTTC
>NZ_JBQCTZ010000549.1:0-516 GCF_051963715.1 Neisseria sp. P0001.S005
GCAATCGAGCCTGGGCAGGCTGAGATTGCCTGCACCATGTTTTTCAGTGCATTTTCGATTTTTTTGGCGATGATGATTTCGTCTTCGCGCGTCAACAGATCGACTTGCCCCATTTCACGCATATACATGCGCACAGGGTCGGTAGTGCGGCCGAATTCTGAATCTGCGCTGGAGAGTGCTGCTTCGGCTTCTTCAACGGCATCGTCATCGGTCATGGCGGCGGCGTTGTCGCTCAAGAGGATGTCTTCAGCATCAGGGGCTTGCTCGGTTACTTGGATGCCCAAGCCGGAAATCATGCTGACGATGTTGTCGATTTGCTCGGCATCAGACATATCGTCGGGCAGGGCGTCGTTAATTTCGGAATAAGTGATGTAGCCGCGTTCTTTACCCATGATAATGAGTTGGCGCAGACGCGCGCGCTGCTCTTCGATACTCAAGGGACGGTTGTCGTCTTGGTCTTGGTATTCTTCGTAGTTTTGATTTTTAGACATGGATTGCTCTCTAGGTTGATAGGAT
>NZ_JBQCTZ010000550.1:0-514 GCF_051963715.1 Neisseria sp. P0001.S005
TTGGGGCTTTACGTCGCACGCGAGTTGGCACACGCCAATATGGGGCAGCTGCATTATCACCCTGAAATGAACGGGTTTGAATTGATTTTACCGAAGGAGCAAGCGCAGGATGAATAAATTGCAAGAGCCGGTTTTGGTTGTCGATGACGAGGCAGACATCCGCGACCTGATGGAAATGACCCTGATGAAAATGGGTCTGCGCGTCGATACTGCGGCTGGTGTTGAAGAAGCCAAAGACAAACTGGACAACAACGATTATTCGCTAGTGTTGACCGATATGCGTATGCCCGACGGCTCCGGCCTCGAGGTTGTCCAATACATCGACGAGTTGATGCTCGACACGCCCGTCGCCGTGATTACGGCTTTCGGCAATGCCGACCAAGCCGTTGAAGCCTTGAAAGCAGGGGCGTTTGATTATCTGCAAAAACCGATTACGCTGTCGCAGTTGCGTTCATTGGTTAAATCGGCAGTGTCGGTTTCAGACAATACTGCCGAACCCACGCCGTCTGAAAAA
>NZ_JBQCTZ010000551.1:0-514 GCF_051963715.1 Neisseria sp. P0001.S005
ACTGTTTCTCCATTTTTCAAGATACGGGCTTTGGGATTAAAAGGAAAGTCACTATGACAAACCATATCTGCTTTACCGGTTTTACCCAAGAAGAATGTTCCACCCCATTCAAGTTCGCAATCGTTGGGGCGCGGTAAAACAGGCTTACCTTTAATTTCAGTCAGACATGATACACCCTGAGCCAAATCAGATACTTTCGCATCACCGCCGCAATAAATCTTACCGTTTCCGGCACGAAAATCGATATTATATAATCCACTATTTATCACATCTTCAGTTTCTTCCATTGGAGATACAGCACAAGCCGAAACTGATAAAGTTAATGATATTAGAATAAATAATTTCTGCATACAAAGACTCCTATTAGGGTTTTAAGGTTATTAAATATTTCCTAACTAAACGATCGACCGCCATAGCTGCGCTCTTCTTGAACTTGTGGAGTATTTTGAGCAACTTCTTGAGCCTGATTTTGTTTTAAGGTCTCTCGCAACTCATCTCTAAAATTTGCCACCAC
>NZ_JBQCTZ010000552.1:0-513 GCF_051963715.1 Neisseria sp. P0001.S005
ACAGCGTGACCGCAGGCGACAGCAAACTGAATTCAGACGGCCTCACCATTACCGGTGGCCCGAGTGTGACCAAGTCAGGCATCCATGCCGCCGGCAACAAGATCACCAACGTTGCCGCCGGTACCGATGACAACGACGCCGTCAACTACAGCCAGCTGAAACAGCAAAGCGCCGCCGCCCGTACCGAAGTACGTGCCGGTACCAATATCAAAGACGTGGTTAAAACCGTCGACACCAACGGCCAAGACGTTTACACCGTCAACGCCAAAGGCACGACTGCGAGCGCCGGTTCGAGCAAATTGACCGTTACCGCCGCCGCTGCAGACTCGAACAACGTGACCGACTACAGCATCGACTTGGCTGATGGCACCAAAGCCGAAATCCAAAAAGGCGTAGATGCCAAAACCGCCGTTGACAGCAAAGGCCTGACCTTCAGCGGCGACAGCGGCAGCACCAATATCGAAAAACTCGGCTCCACCGTGACCGTTGCCGGCGACGACAACATCACCACCG
>NZ_JBQCTZ010000553.1:0-510 GCF_051963715.1 Neisseria sp. P0001.S005
CAAGGTTACCGGGCCGCCTGTGCCCACCAGATTCACTTTGTTGCTCGGCGTAGTGGCCGGAGTGCCCGCTGTGTCAACATAGGTCATCGGGGTATCGAACTTAACCGTTGTTACACCGCCAGTGCTGCTGACGTTGGCTACGGTACCTTGGCCGTTAACAAAATTAACGGTATCGCCATGGGTGACAAAATCTTCGTCAACCCCGTTGCCTTGTACGGTGAAGCCGGCGTTCAATACGTCGTTGACGGTGGCGGCGTTGTGGCCTTTGTTGGCAGACAAGGTGGTGCGGTCGTTACCGGTCGGGTTGGTAACGGCTGCAGCGGTATCGGCCAGATTGTCCTTCACGTTGGCCAAGGTGGTCGGTGCGGTTGTGCTGCCGGCCGCATTCTGCAGGCTGGTAATCACATCCGCTGCTGCAACTTGGTTACCTGCACCGTTGGGTGCATCGTAGAAGTTGCCGTCGGTGTGTTTGTACACCTTGGTGCCGTCGGCTTTGGTGTATGCAACCGG
>NZ_JBQCTZ010000554.1:0-510 GCF_051963715.1 Neisseria sp. P0001.S005
CCTTTTTGCAGGGCAAGGGCAAGCTGGGTAACGATGTTGGCGTCGCGGTGGAAACTGCGGTTGCCGATGACGGCGCATTGCCCCCAGTCCAAATCCAAAACAGGCGTGAAGGATAGGTCGATACCGCAGGCGGAGAGTTCGGTTGCTAAAACCCAGCCGACTTGTTCTGCTTGGGCGCAGGCGGCTTCTTTGCCTTCGTTGTCCCAAATTTCGCCCAATACGTTCATGGCCGGCAGGCGGGTGAAGCCGTCAATAAAACGTTGAACCCGTCCGCCTTCGTGGTCGACGGCGATGATGAGTTCAGGTGTACGGACGGCTTTGATTTCTTGAACCAAAGCTTTGAGCTGGGAAACGTTTTCAAAGTTGCGGCGGAACAAAATAACGCCACCGACGGCAGGGTCGAGCAGGCGTTGTTTTTCTTCTTCGGTCAGATGATAGGCGGCAACATCGGCCATGACTGGGCCGCGTGGAAGATGAGGCGTATTCATTGTTTTGTCCTGAATAATGTAT
>NZ_JBQCTZ010000555.1:0-510 GCF_051963715.1 Neisseria sp. P0001.S005
GAATTAGTGAACGTCTTTCCAGAATTCTTTTTTCAGGAAGTAAGCCAATGGCAGCATTACCGCAAACAGGAATGCCAAAACCATGTAGCCGATGCGGTGGCGTTGCAACTGAGCAGGCTCACCCATGTACACCAAGTAGTTCACCAAATCGCGTACATAAGTATCGTACTCTTTTTGGATCACTTTACCGTTAGGCAGGCGACGGCTGTGCAGACCGGTAGATTCCCAATACAGCTTAGGAGTCAGGTTGCCATGCTCGTCTTTAATCATAACGGGCTGACCTTTGGCATCCAACTCAACGGCTTGAACACCTTGTTGCTCCCACAGTGGGTGAGGCATACTCGCACCGGCCAAAACAGTATTGTTCCAACCGGTCGGACGAGTTGGGTCTTTATAGAAGCCGCGCATATAGGCATACAGGTAGTCTGCACCTTTAGAACGGGCAATCAGGGTCAAATCCGGCGGAGGCGCACCCAACCATTTGGAGGCATCTTTCGGATCCATTGCCGC
>NZ_JBQCTZ010000556.1:0-506 GCF_051963715.1 Neisseria sp. P0001.S005
TTGGTGGCGGTTGTCATCGGTACGCTGATTTATCAGGGCGGTATGCGCCTGAACTTGGCGAAGTTTTTCCGTTGGACGGGCGCGTTTCTGATTGTGGTGGCGGCCGGTCTGTTGGCCGGTTCGTTTCGTGCGCTGCATGAGGCCGGCGTATGGAATGTGATGCAGGACATCGCTTTCGACACATCGAAATATTTGCATGAAGACAGCCCTTTAGGCGTGCTGCTCGGCGGTTTCTTCGGCTATACCGACCACCCAACCGAAGGCGAAGTCCTGATTTGGCTGCTGTATCTGGTTCCCGTCATGATTTGGTTTTTGCGCGGCAGCGCGCCGGCAAAAACGTTAACTAAATAAGAAGGAAGTAAAATGAAAAAATTCAATCTGACTGCTTTGTCTGTAATGCTGGCTCTGGGTTTGACCGCGTGTCAGCCGCCTGAAGCCGAAAAAGCCGCGCCTGCCGCTTCAGGCGCATCCGCTGCCGCCAATGCCGACGGTTCGGTCAATATCGG
>NZ_JBQCTZ010000557.1:0-506 GCF_051963715.1 Neisseria sp. P0001.S005
GGTGCGAAAGGCGAACATGGCTCCGGTACCGGTGGCGGAGGTGGTGGCAGCGGTACAGGTGCCGGCAGCAGTAAAGGCAATCCTGCAAAAGGAACCTGCCATATTCCAAGACCTCCGTATCCTTCACTATCCACTGAAAATGGTGAAGAAGGCTTGGTTGTTTTGAAAGTCTTGGTTGGTCCCGGCGGTAAAGTGGATTCAATCAGTGTGAATAAATCAAGTGGTTATAGTCGTCTGGATAATGCAGCGCGTAAAGCCGTTAAAGATGGCAGCTGTAATGCAAGCGTTTGGACTGAATTTAAAGTACCTGTCAAATTCACGCTCGAATAAGTATCTAGGCCTAAGCTGATTGATTGGAAAATATATGCTGTTGGGAAATAATTTTAAATGACCCGATAGAAATTTTAATTTTATTTTTAACTTGGAAAAATTATGGATTTAAGTTTAGTTTTCAAATCAGGTGATGTGGTACTGATTGGTGTATTTGTCCTGATGTTGTTGATGAG
>NZ_JBQCTZ010000558.1:0-505 GCF_051963715.1 Neisseria sp. P0001.S005
ACGTTTTGTAATTTGATGTAGTGAAATTTACGCGAATTTTTACAGTTTGCCAAGTATTTTTTTCTGAAGGCTTGTTTTGGTATAAATTTCAGGTGTTGTCATATTTTTGCAATTATATTTCATAATTGTTCAAAAGTTAGGTATTTATTTTATTTTTTTAAATTTTAATTTAATTTTATTTCATATTTTGAATGATTAAAATGTATTTTTTCAAATGAACTATTTTGCAATATATTGTTTTTAAAAGAAATTAAATTTAATATATAAATGAAAAAAGTTATTTTTAAAGCATTTAAAGCGGAATATTATTTGATTGTTTGAACTCAAACATGAGTTTCGGTTTGATTCAATTAAAATGAAAAAGCGGCGAAAGAAAAATTTCGCCGCTTTTTGTATATTCAAATTGTAATTCAATGTAGTCAATAAAAGCTGCTTTCGCCTTCGGGACGGGTTTTGAAGCGTTTGTGCAGCCAGAAATATTGTTCGGGATGCTCGCGTACCCGCT
>NZ_JBQCTZ010000559.1:0-500 GCF_051963715.1 Neisseria sp. P0001.S005
CAACAAAGCAGCGCCCAAACCCTCGCTCTTCGCCGCACCGGCACAATAAACCGCATCCGGCTCGCGTTCCAAATATCTGCTGATTTGTTCCTGCGACAACTGGCGCATGGCAACCACCGTATGATCGACATGATGCTGAACCTTACCCGTAGCAGTATTCAAAAGCACGATTGCGCTGTAAAATTCAATCCGTTTTCCGCTCAAGTCCGCCAGCATCTGTTGTGCATTTGCGACGTTCATCGGCTTACCCAATTGACGTCCTTCGCACCATGCCACTTGGTCTGCGCCGATAATCAGCGCAGCAGGAAAAGTTGCCGCCAATGAACGGGCTTTGCCTTCAGCCAAACGCAACGCCGTCTCGCCTGCATGCTCGCCCGCAATAGGCGTTTCGTCAAAATCAGGCGATGCCGTCTGAAAATCGATACCCAAACGGCGAAGCTGTCCGCAGCGGAAAACCGAACTCGACCCTAAAACCAAAGGCAGTTTTACTTCCATATTTT
>NZ_JBQCTZ010000560.1:0-499 GCF_051963715.1 Neisseria sp. P0001.S005
TTTTTGGGTGCTGCTGGCGTTGGTACTGGGTTTTTTTGCTCTGCCTTTCGGATCTTCGGAGGCGCATGAGGCGGACGGTAATCTGACGGCTTCGGAATGCGAACGCTTGGGCAGCTTGAGTCTGGATCAGATGGATGGCAGGCTACTGGCTTTTGCCAAAGAATGCGATATGGTGGAGGCTACCCACGATTGGGAGCAACAGTACGGCAACTTGAATGAAGAAGAAATGCTTGCCGGCGTGGTGTATGAGTAATGTTTGTGAATGAATTGATAAAGGCCGTCTGAACGATCAAAGTTTCAGACGGCCTTGTGTTTTTAATAATGATGGCTTAAGGCATCAATGGTGCATTAGTCAGGCCGGTGGTTTCGGGCAGGCCGAACATGATGTTCATATTCTGTACGGCTTGACCGGCTGCGCCTTTAACCAAGTTGTCGATGACGGAAAGAACAATCCACACATCGTCTTGATCGGGCGCTTTTTGAACGCTGATACGGCAAA
>NZ_JBQCTZ010000561.1:0-499 GCF_051963715.1 Neisseria sp. P0001.S005
TCTTCCACCATGCCGCACAAAGTCAATCCGATCGACTTTGAAAACTCCGAAGGCAACCTCGGTATGGCCAATGCCGTATTGGGCTTTTTGTCCGAAAAACTGCCGATTTCCCGTTGGCAGCGCGACCTGACCGACAGCACCGTATTGCGCAATATGGGCGTAGGCGTGGGCTATACCGTATTGGGCTTTGCCGCCCATCTGCGCGGTCTGAACAAGCTTGAGCCGAATCCTGCCGCCCTTGCTGCCGATTTGGACGCTACTTGGGAGCTGCTGGCCGAGCCGATTCAAACCGTAATGCGTCGTTACGGCGTGGCCAATCCTTACGAAAAGCTGAAAGACCTGACACGCGGTAAAGACGGCATTACGCCTGAAGTGTTGAAACTCTTTATCGAATCGTTGGAAATTCCGGCAGAAGCCAAAGCCAAATTGCTTGAGCTGACCCCTGCGTTGTATGTGGGTAAAGCCGAAGAGTTGGCAAAACGAATTTAAAAGGTTTTTG
>NZ_JBQCTZ010000562.1:0-497 GCF_051963715.1 Neisseria sp. P0001.S005
GATGATTTTTCATCCGTTTTTGCGTTGAAAAACCGACGCAGCCGCGATTTGCTGCAAGTCTCCCAGTCCGCAGACAATGCGCTCGGCCATCCGCGCCTTGGCTTGGTCGTCAGCAAAAAGACCGCCAAACGCGCCCACGACCGCAATTATATGAAGCGCGTCATCCGCGACTGGTTCAGACTGAATCAACACCAGCTGCCGCCGCATGATTTTGTTGTGCGCGTGCGTCAGGCGTTTAATCGGGAAACTGCCCCAGAAGCCCGAGACCAACTTGCCCAGCTGATGAAAAAACGCCGATGAACACCCTGCTTTCCAAGCTCCTCCTTGCACTCATCCGCTTTTACCAATACTGCATCAGCCCTCTCATTCCGCCGCGCTGCCGCTATACCCCGACCTGTTCACAATACGCAGTCGAAGCCATCAAAAAATACGGCGCATTCAAAGGCGGATGGCTGGCAATCAAACGCATCGCACGATGCCATCCTTTCGGCGGACAC
>NZ_JBQCTZ010000563.1:0-497 GCF_051963715.1 Neisseria sp. P0001.S005
GATGATTTTTCATCCGTTTTTGCGTTGAAAAACCGACGCAGCCGCGATTTGCTGCAAGTCTCCCAGTCCGCAGACAACGCACTCGGCCATCCGCGCCTTGGTTTGGTCGTCAGCAAAAAGACCGCCAAACGCGCCCATGACCGCAATTATATGAAGCGCGTCATCCGCGACTGGTTCAGGCTGAATCAACACCAGCTGCCGCCGCATGATTTTGTTGTGCGCGTACGTCAGGCGTTTAATCGGGAAACTGCCCCTGAAGCCCGAGACCAACTTGCCCAGCTGATGAAAAAACGCCGATGAATACCCTGCTTTCCAAGCTCCTCCTTGCACTCATCCGCTTTTACCAATACTGCATCAGCCCCCTCATTCCGCCGTGCTGCCGCTATACCCCGACCTGTTCACAATACGCAGTCGAAGCCGTCAAAAAATACGGCGCATTCAAAGGCGGATGGCTGGCAATCAAACGCATCGCACGATGCCATCCTTTCGGCGGACAC
>NZ_JBQCTZ010000564.1:0-495 GCF_051963715.1 Neisseria sp. P0001.S005
CTTGACCGATTACATAAGATTACGTAAAGTGTGCAACAGTTTTCATAAATTGGTAAAACCAATTTACCTGATAACTGATTGCATCTAAAAAAGTGGCAATCCTTATTCGAAAAACATCTATTACTCAACACATCGCATCAAACCGCCATTGATTGACGGTTATGGTGCCCGTTGCCCCAAGGATAATCCCATGGCTCTCTTTCTCAGTATTTTTCCCATTGTGCTGCTGATCTGGCTGATGGTTAAGAAAAACAGTATGCCGTCCTACGTCGCGCTGCCGATTACCGCCGCGCTGATTTATGCCATCAAACTGTTTTATTTCGGCAACGACGCTATGTTGCTCAACGCAACAGCCGCGTCCGGCCTCGTCTCTACCCTGACCCCGATTACCGTGATTTTCGGTGCCATTATGTTTAACCGCATGATGGAAACCACCGGCTGTATCGACGTCATCCGCAAATGGCTGGCTACCATCAGCCCGAATCCGATTGCCCA
>NZ_JBQCTZ010000565.1:0-495 GCF_051963715.1 Neisseria sp. P0001.S005
GCGCATTGTGAGAGCAGGGCGGTCAGAGCCAGCAAAGACAAAATAATCCATGCCCAAATGCGGATGGTGCGGATTTTTGCCTTGGCTTTTTTTCTGGCCGCCAGTTGCTCTTCAGACGGCCTTTCCGTTTGTTGCTCAGTCATGCAGGCTTTCCATGCGGATCATGGTGATCGGAGCATCCACGCAGCTTAGCGCTTCAATCGCTGCGATAGCGCGTTTGATATTGTGTTCACTTGTGGTGTGGGTCAGAATCACGATTTCAGCAGTGCTTTGATTAATCACGCCTTTTTGAATCAGAGCCTCGATAGAAACATTTTCTTTGGCCAAGAGTGCGGCAATTTGACCCAAAGTGCCCGGTTCGTCAGTTGCTTGAACGCGCAGATAGTAGCTGCTGGTGATTTCATCCATAGGCAGAATATTTTGCGCTTGAACTTGTGAAGGCTGGAATGCCAAGTGAGGAACACGATGGTCAGTTTCCGCTTCAATCAGGCGGGC
>NZ_JBQCTZ010000566.1:0-492 GCF_051963715.1 Neisseria sp. P0001.S005
ACTTTTTTAATCAGCTCAGCACCTTTTTTAGGGCTGAATGCCAAGATATTCAAAGCTTGGGCAACGTCTTTACCACGAATCAAATCAGCTACCAAACGAGCTTTTTGAGCTGAAATACGGGCGTTTTTATGTTGTGCACTTACTCTCATGATTCACCTTATTTCTTTTTAGCCTTTTTATCAGCCAAGTGGCCTTTAAAGGTACGGGTCAATGAGAACTCACCTAATTTATGACCAACCATGTTGTCGCTGATGAACACAGGCACGTGAGTGCGACCGTTGTGAACAGCGATAGTCAGACCGATGAAATCAGGCAAAATGGTAGAACGACGTGACCAAGTTTTAATTGGGCGTTTGTCGTTGCTTGCACGAGCAGCATCTACTTTTTTCAGCAAATGCAGGTCTACATATGGGCCTTTTTTTAATGAACGAGCCATACTAATTAACCTTTATTTGAGTAACGACGACGAACAATCATGTTATCCGTGCGTTT
>NZ_JBQCTZ010000567.1:0-488 GCF_051963715.1 Neisseria sp. P0001.S005
GCTTTGGCAATTTTGGCACTGGCGCCTTGGTGTTGCGAAATGAATTGCTCGGTGTGGCTGATCAGCTGTTGGCGCAGCGTTTCGTCGTCGAGGTATTGGCGCGTGGTTCTGTACCAGGCTTCGGCGGTTTCGACGCGGACGGCGGCTTTGGCTTCGACTGCGCCTTTACAGGCTTGGGCAAAGTTGTAGTTGGAGTAGCCGAAGAGGGTGGGGACGCGGCAGGAGATGGGTTCGATAATGTTTTGGCAGCCGGCATCAACGAGGCTGCCGCCGACGAAGGCAATGTCCGCGCTAAGGTAGTAGGCGGCAAGCTCGCCCATGCTGTCGCCTATCCAAACTTGTGTATCGGGGGAAACGGGTTGTCCGTCGCTGCGTTTTTGCGCGGTATAACCAAGCGATTTGGCGGTATCGTAGGCCGTCTGAAAGTTTTCAGGGTGGCGCGGTACGATGACCAGCAAGGCATTGCCGCGGTAGCCCTGCCATGCTTT
>NZ_JBQCTZ010000568.1:0-487 GCF_051963715.1 Neisseria sp. P0001.S005
GCCACCGTTATCAACAATCCGACCGTATTGGTCAGCACGCCCGTGCGTACCGGCCAGCAGGTTTACGCTGAAAACGGCGACCTCATCGTCACCGGCATCGTCAGCCAAGGTGCGGAACTTATCGCCGACGGCAACATCCATATTTACGCCCCCATGCGCGGCAGAGCGTTGGCCGGTGCAAAAGGCAATACCAACGCGCGCATCTTTATTCATTCCATGCAGGCCGAATTAGTCTCCGTTGCCGGTATCTACCGCAACTTCGAGCAAGACCTGCCCGAGCATCTGCACAAAAAACCCGTACAAGTATCATTGCAAGACAACCGACTGGTTATCAGCGCAATCGACGCCGAATAAACATCAGTACTTAAAAAGGAAATATCGTGTCCAAAATCATCGTAGTAACTTCAGGTAAAGGCGGCGTAGGCAAGACCACTACCAGCGCCAGCATCGCAACCGGCCTGGCCCTGCGCGGCCACAAAACTGCCGT
>NZ_JBQCTZ010000569.1:0-487 GCF_051963715.1 Neisseria sp. P0001.S005
AAATTTCTGGATTAAGTGTTTGAAATTATGTATAATTCTGTCTGAATTTTTATAAGGCTTAAGGCCGTCTGAAAAGATTTATCAGGAGTAAAAAATTATGATGACATTGTATTCAGGTATTACTTGTCCATTCAGCCAGCGCTGCCGTTTTGTGCTGTACGAAAAAGGCATGGATTTTGAAATCAAAGATGTGGACGTGTTCAATAAACCTGAAGACTTGGCTTTGATGAATCCGTATAACCAAGTACCGGTTCTGGTTGAGCGTGATTTGATTTTGCACGAATCAAACATTATCAACGAATACATTGACGAGCGTTTCCCTCATCCTCAGTTGATGCCGGGCGATCCTGTTATGCGCGGTCGCGGCCGTTTGGTACTGTACCGTATGGATAAAGAATTGTTCAGCTTGGTGCAAGTGTTGGAAAACCCTGAATCTACCAATAAAGAACAAGCTAAAGCGCGTGAAGCCATTGGCAATGGTTTGACA
>NZ_JBQCTZ010000570.1:0-487 GCF_051963715.1 Neisseria sp. P0001.S005
AATAGTGGCTGTACTTGTTACAGTGACCAAGGTACACCGCTGAAAGAAATCACAAAAACAATGTGCAAAGACTACGTCAAAAACGGTTTGCCGTTTAACCCATATAAAGACGAACAGCACACCGTACAACAGCCACAAACAGCACCGCAGACAGCCTACACGCCTGAAAATGGACAAGTGCTTACAATGGGCGGTAAAAGCCCTCAAAACCTGATGTATGACGGTTATGTTGAAGCAGGCGAAAAAACAGGCTTCCAAAACGGTGCAAAGGTCGGCAGTTAAGAGATATTTATTTAATTGTTGATGTAGCCTAAGCGGAATCAACGGTTAAATAAATATCAACGGGGTGCGGGAACGCCCGCTACTTTGAATACTAGGATAACTATCCGAAGCTGTAAGCTCTTTTATTTAGACGGCTTACAGGTTCGGATTAGCTACCCGAACCGAAAAACGCCCATCTTGAAACGGCCTAAGTCATCAGACTGTA
>NZ_JBQCTZ010000571.1:0-486 GCF_051963715.1 Neisseria sp. P0001.S005
AATAGTGGCTGTACTTGTTACAGTGACCAAGGTACACCGCTGAAAGAAATCACAAAAACAATGTGCAAAGACTACGTGCGTAACGGTTTGCCATTTAACCCTTACAAAGACAAAACCCTAACTACCCAAGCAACACAGCCACAAAACCAAGCCAAATCCAATGACAATAGTCAAGTTTTAGCACTTGGTGGAAAATCTCCGCAAAACTTAATGTATGACGGCTATGTAGAGGCAGGGGAACAATTCCAGCAACGTGGAGGGACTGTCGGATCTAATTAATCAAGCTGCTTTTTACTGTGTTGATGAAGCCCAAAGGCGTAATCAATATGGTAAAAAGTAGCACGGGGTGCGGGAACGCCCGCTACTTGAATACTAGGATAACTATCCGAAGCTGTAAGCTCTTTTATTCAGACGGCTTACAGGTTCGGATTAGCTACCCGAACCGAAAAACGCCCATCTTGAAACGGCCTAAGTCATCAGACTGTA
>NZ_JBQCTZ010000572.1:0-485 GCF_051963715.1 Neisseria sp. P0001.S005
AAACACAAAGGCCGTCTGAAAAGAATTTCCTACTTTTCAGACGGCCTTTTTATGTTATTCGTGAAACATTGTGTTATACTAAGCAGCTAAATTTTGACCTTATGCACGCTTCCGAAATTCTTCGGGATACTGGGTATAAGGATAACCGTTTAAACACAACAAATTTAAGGGCTTACGATGAGCGTAACTGTTGAAACTTTAGAAAATCTGGAACGCAAAGTAGTATTGTCTCTGCCTTGGTCCAAAATCAACGCAGAAACTGAGAAAAAACTGAAACAAACCCAACGCCGTGCAAAAATTGACGGCTTCCGTCCGGGTAAAGCACCGTTCAAAATGATTGCCCAAATGTACGGTGCAAGCGCACAAAACGATGTTATCAACGAATTGGTACAACGCGAGTTCTACGAAGTTGCCGTTGCTCAAGAATTGAAAGTTGCCGGTTACCCACGCTTTGAAGCCGTTGAAGAACAAGACGATCAAGAGTC
>NZ_JBQCTZ010000573.1:0-484 GCF_051963715.1 Neisseria sp. P0001.S005
AAAATCGCCGAAGAAAACGGCTACCGCATCGTCGATCACGCGCTGTATATGTACGGCGTATGCGGCGAATGCCAAACCAAAACCAAACGTTAAGCAGTTTGTATGTTGATTTTTCAGACGGCCTTGGGCATTTTCAGCTTGAGGCCGTCTGAAACTTTATGGGCTTTGCGATGAAGATTCCTTTTCTTGCGCCACGGGATTATCGTTTCCCCGATCCGTCTTACGCTTTGGCAGAGTGTGACGGCTTGGTCGGCGTCAGCGGCGATTTGGATACGGGGCGGCTGTTGTCGGCGTATGGGCAGGGGATTTTTCCGTGGTTTAGCCGCGACGGTTGGTTTTTCTGGTATGCGGTTGCGCCGCGTGCCGTGATTGTGCCGGAAAACCTGCATATCGGTCGCTCTTTGGCAAAAACCTTGCGCCACAAGCCGTATCGGGTAACGGTCAACCGCTGTTTTGAAAAAGTGATTGCCCATTGCGCCAATGT
>NZ_JBQCTZ010000574.1:0-484 GCF_051963715.1 Neisseria sp. P0001.S005
CATACCTGTTGGCACTGAGGCTCATCGTAATGGCCTACACATTGCGTACACAAATTTGGATTGATTTCGTAAATTTCTTCACCTTGCGAAATGGCATCATTAGGGCATTCCGGTTCGCACACATCGCAGTTAATGCACTCATCTGTAATAAAGAGCGACATTTCTATTTCCTTTTTTCTTAAATTATCAAAACCGATTGGGCGCGGATTATAGCACAAATGACGTCGGAACAATCCGTTTGAAAGAATGTTTTACACCTTGGGAATGATTCTCAAATTCTATACTATTCAGCAACTTGCGAATAGAGCAATAATTCAAACCTACTCATTCCCGCCTTTCCTTCCCGATAAACTTCCAGCCAATCCGGTTTTTCAGGCAGCTTCCCTGCTTCAATATAGACCATTGCCCCATTTTTCAAGTGGCTTTGCAATCGGATAAACAGATTTTGCCAATCTTCCCATGCAAACGGCGGATCAAGAAACAC
>NZ_JBQCTZ010000575.1:0-482 GCF_051963715.1 Neisseria sp. P0001.S005
ATCGGCAAAGCACTCGAAGCCAACAAAAAATGTACGCGCGCCAACATCATTCTCGGCGACATTGAATACCGTCAGGGCAACTTCCCTGCCGCAGTGGAAGCGTATTCCGCCATCGAGCAGCAAAACCATGCCTATTTGAGCATGGTCGGCGAGAAACTCTATGAAGCCTATGCCGCGCAAGGCAAGCAGGAAGAAGGCCTCAACCGCCTTATCGGCTATATGCAAACCTTCCCCGATCTTGACCTGATCAACGTCATCTACGAGAAGGCCCTGTTGCTCAAAGGCGAAACCGAAGCGGCGCAAATCGCTGTCGAACTCGTCCGCCAAAAACCCGACCTCAACGGCGTGTACCGCCTGCTTGGCTTGAAACTCAGCAGTATGAATCCGGAGTGGAAAGCCGATACCGATATGATTCGTTCCATTATCGGCCGCCAGCTGCAAAAAAGCGTTATGTACCGCTGCCGCAACTGCCACTTCAAATC
>NZ_JBQCTZ010000576.1:0-482 GCF_051963715.1 Neisseria sp. P0001.S005
GCCTGACCCAATACGATACCGATGTCTTCAACCGTGTGATGGTCGTCAATGTGCAAATCGCCTTTGCAGGTAATATCCAAGTCAATCAAACCATGACGCGCCACTTGGGCAAGCATGTGTTCAAGGAAAGGAACGCCGGTATCCAAGCGGTATTTGCCGGTACCGTCAAGATTGAGGCTGACGGTGATTTGGGTTTCGCAGGTATTGCGGGTAACGGTAACAAAACGGCCTTCGGTTGAAACGCCAGCTTCGGCTGCTTCAACAGTTTGTTTTTCCAAACGCGCCGCTTCAACCGCTGCTGCTTTTTCTTGATCTTTGCTGTGATCACGGTTCAGCCAGCCTTTGCGTTTGCGCATACCGGATTCCAACTTCGCAGCCAGGCTCGGACGAATGCCGCGTGCAGACTCATCGCCTGCTTGTTGTTCCAAACGGCGTTTGAGCTGAGACAAAGAGGCGGAGTTTTCATAACCGCATGCGCGTGC
>NZ_JBQCTZ010000577.1:0-482 GCF_051963715.1 Neisseria sp. P0001.S005
TCTACGCCAAGCTACAACGTTGAACAAAAACGCCGTATCTTGAAAGAAATGACTGCTGCCGAAACTCTGGAACGCTATCTGCATACCAAATATGTCGGTCAAAAACGCTTTGGTGTCGAAGGTGGCGAAAGTGCCATTGCCGGTTTGAACTATTTGATTCAAAACGCCGGTAAAGACGGCGTGGAAGAAGTCATCATCGGTATGGCACACCGTGGCCGTCTGAATGTTTTGGTTAACATTTTGGGCAAAAAACCGGCTGATCTGTTTGCCGAATTTGAAGGCCGTGCCGAAATCAAATTGCCTAGCGGCGACGTGAAATACCACATGGGCTTCAGCTCCGATATCGCCACTCCGCACGGCCCAATGCACGTTTCTTTGGCATTTAACCCGTCACACTTGGAAATTGTTAACCCAGTAGTGGAAGGTTCTGCGCGCGCCAAACAAAAACGTTTGGGCGAAAACGGCCGCGATAAAGTCTTGCC
>NZ_JBQCTZ010000578.1:0-482 GCF_051963715.1 Neisseria sp. P0001.S005
ATTGGAGGAGAAAACAGCTGAAAACCCTTGTTTGGATTTCGGCTGTTGGAAGGAAAGGAATTTTGCAAAGGTCTCGATATGTTGATTTCAATCTGCAGAACAGATAATCCAAAGGCCGTCTGAAACTGATTTTTAGTGTTTCAGACGACCTTTGTTTGCTTTGCGGCGCGGGTTTAGCGGAAGAAGTCGCCCATGCCTGCCGGCAGGCCTTGGGTAAACGCACCCATGGTTTTGTTGGTGGTTTCTTCGGCTTTTTCAGAAGCGGCATTGATAGCGGCCAATACCAAATCTTCCAACATTTCTTTGTCGTCAGCGGCTTCTTGAATCAAATCAGGGCTGATTTCAAGTTTGCGGACAACATGCGAACACGTCATCACAACTTTCACCAAACCATTGCCTGCTTCACCTTCAACTTCGGTTTCAGCCAGCTTGGCTTGTGCCTTTTTCATGTTTTCCTGCATTTGTTGAGCCTGTTTCATCAG
>NZ_JBQCTZ010000579.1:0-481 GCF_051963715.1 Neisseria sp. P0001.S005
GCGAGCGATTTCTTCTTGCTCTAATTGTTGAATCAAGTTCATTTGTTTTTCCTAAGTTATGATTGGATTTCCTGTTGCTCTTGCAAGATTTCTTTTAAGAGGCGGGATTCCTTTGGGATTAAACTGCGCTTTTCCAATAAATCAGGTCGGCGCTCTAAAGTGCGTCGCAGCGATTGTTTCAATCGCCACTCGGCAATCAAGCCATGATTTCCTGAGCGTAAGACCTCGGGAACCATCATGCCTTGGAATTCTACGGGTTTGGTGTAATGAGGACAGTCTAAAAGGCCGTCTGAAAACGAGTCTTGTTCGGCAGACTGTATATCGCCCAATACACCCGGAACCAATCTTAAGACGGCATCCATCAACATCATGGCGGGTAATTCGCCACCCGAGACGACAAAGTCGCCAATGCTGATTTCTTCGTCCACACTGCTTTGCAGCAGTCTTTCATCTATGCCTTCATAGCGTCCGCATAGAAGAA
>NZ_JBQCTZ010000580.1:0-480 GCF_051963715.1 Neisseria sp. P0001.S005
AGATTGGCGCCGATACCGGCAGCCGCCAATGTTGTCCACACAGCATATTGAACCATGGCATTTGCCTGATCCGCCCAGATCGGGAAGTTGGCCGCATAAGATGGGAACTGCTCTTGCAAGCCTTTGACAACATCTTGATCTTCAAAGAACAAAACTGTCGCCGCGCCTGCTTTAAACAAGTTCAGTTTTTGTGCGGTGGCTTTAAACTGCTCGGCAGGAACAACCGCACGCAACGCTTCTTCGACAAAATGCCACACTTTGGCATGTTCTTCGCCAAATAATACGACCACTCGGGCAGATTGCGAATTGAAAGAAGACGGCGTATGTAAAACGGCGTGTTCGATGATTTTGGTTACTTCCTCATTGGACAGAGGCAGGGTGTTGTTCAATGCATAGATAGAACGACGGGTTTCAGCAGCTTGTTGCAAAACAGAATAAGTCATGATCTTTTCCTTAAATTAATCTTTATCTTTACCAAAA
>NZ_JBQCTZ010000581.1:0-480 GCF_051963715.1 Neisseria sp. P0001.S005
GCGTTGGCAGCAGCTTGGTGTTTCCAGTTTTTCTCGCGCAAGTCTTTAGCAACAGCCAGCAATTCTTGCTCGCTGATTTCTTTGCGCCAGTATTTTTCTTGTGCGAATTTCAATTCGCGGAAGGCACCGACGCGCGGGAAGCCTGAAAAATGCAATGTTGTCATGTTAACTCTCCTAGTTGGAATTTTTAATCAGGCCGGTATGGCCTGAATGTTCGATATTGTAAATCAGAATGGGGAGGCCGTCTGTTTTATTAACGGGGACGTACACCCAAAATATGGCAGATGGCGTAAGTCAGTTCGCTGCGGTTGAGGGTGTAGAAGTGGAAGTCTTTGACACCTTCGCGAGAGAGGACTTTGACCATGTCGATGGCGATGCTGGCGGCAACAAGGTTGCGCGTGCCTTGGTCGTCATCCAAACCTTCGTACATTTTAGACAGCCAGCTTGGGATTTTGACGTTGGTCACTTGGGCCATTTTGG
>NZ_JBQCTZ010000582.1:0-479 GCF_051963715.1 Neisseria sp. P0001.S005
TGCAGGACCATACCGCCGATCAGCTGTACATCGAAGTGGCGCATGCCCAATACACGGCTCGATGCTTCGCGGCAGACGGCAAAGGCTTCGACCAAAATGTCGTCCAAGCTTTGTCCGTCGGCGAGACGTTGTTTGAATTCGGCTGTTTTAGCTTGCAGTTCTGCATCGCTCAAGGCCTGCATTTGTTTCTCAAGCGCGTTGATTTTGGCAACGGATTTACGATATTGTTTCAGCAGGCGGTCGTTGCGGCTGCCGAAGATTTTCTTAGCAATGTTTGTCAGCATGAATAATTCCTGCGCCTTGATATAATAGTGGGCGAAATTGGGATTTTAACACAAGCGCTTGTATAACGCGGTAATGCTGTTTGAAATAAAGGCGGTTTTGCTGTATTTCAATTGTAATTGTTTGGTTAATTTACTGAGAGGCCGTCTGAAACATATGGATTTAGCACAATTAGGCAAGCGCGATCATTTATTGGC
>NZ_JBQCTZ010000583.1:0-479 GCF_051963715.1 Neisseria sp. P0001.S005
GGCCGTCCGACCGAAGGCGAATTCCATCCTGAAGACGATGTAGCGCCTGTTGCCGCGCATTTGGGCAAACTGTTGGGCAAAGACGTGAAAGTATTGAACGACTGGCGTGAAAACAAACCGACTTTGAACGCCGGTGATGTCGTGATGCTGCAAAACGTGCGCATCAACAAAGGCGAGAAGAAAAACGACTTGGAGCTGGGCAAAGCCTACGCTTCTTTGTGCGACGTGTTTGTCAACGACGCATTCGGTACCGCCCACCGCGCCCAAGCCTCGACCGAAGCCGTCGCCCAAGCCGCGCCCGTTGCCTGCGCCGGCGTATTGATGGCGGGCGAACTTGATGCTTTGGGCAAAGCCCTGAAACAACCGGCTCATCCGATGGTTGCCATCGTTGCCGGCAGCAAAGTGTCTACCAAACTGACCATCCTCGAATCTTTGGCCGACAAAGTCGACCAACTCATCGTCGGCGGCGGCATTGCCAA
>NZ_JBQCTZ010000584.1:0-478 GCF_051963715.1 Neisseria sp. P0001.S005
TGTAATCTAACTGAAAAGAGGATGTAAAACCTCCTCTAGATGTGAAACTTTAAGAAGAATAATAGTCTGAATAATATTTACGCTTGTACGAACAGGAGACGGAATTAATGTGGAAAAGGATATTGACGTGCATTTTGCGTGTTTGGGGAGGGATGTTGCCTCCGTCTTATTGCAAACCATTCGGCAGAATTGCGCAAAAATTCCGTGCTGCTTTGGCTGCGTGCATTTCTCCAAACATCGGTAAAAACGTCAATATTGAAAAAGGTGGATACGTTTTTCCGGATACAGTAGTCGGCGATAATTCGGGTATCGGCGTAAATTGCGAAATCTGCCACGGTTTGACCCTCGGCAAGAACGTGATGATGGGGCCGGAATGCCTGTTTTATTCGATCAACCACAAATTCAACCCTGAAACCCGCCGCTTTGAAGGTTATACAGATATCAGCCCGATTGTGATTGAAGATGATGTTTGGATTGG
>NZ_JBQCTZ010000585.1:0-475 GCF_051963715.1 Neisseria sp. P0001.S005
TTGGCTGAATCATCCGGACTGCCGCAAGCGGCAATGTCCAGCCAATTAGCGCTACTGCGTGAAGCCGGTTTGGTATCGTTTGAAGTGAACCATCGGGAACGGCAATATTACATTGCCGACCCGAGGGTAACCGAGATGATACAGTTGCTGTATTCCTTTTTCTGCGCAGATAAACCTTGAAATGTTGCCGAAATAGGATAGTCAAAAAATCTATCCTATTTATAATTTTAAAGGCCGTCTGAATCTTTTTCAGACGCCCTTTATTGTATTTTTAGTCTTGCCATATCATCTCGTGTTTAGAACCATAAGTAATCTTCTTGATATTGCTTTCAAGAGCAATTTCTTTATCTAATGTTCCTGAGTATTCCGAACCTGCTAATTTTTGAAATAAAGTAATATTCAGCTCATCGTTGCGGCTAGTTGTTTTGATATCTGAAATACCCATTGCACTATTGCCTAATAAGCCTGTCAAATG
>NZ_JBQCTZ010000586.1:0-473 GCF_051963715.1 Neisseria sp. P0001.S005
CCGCTTTCGCTGATGCCGATCAGGGCATGGTAAATACCCCAAACAGTACCCAACAGGCCGATAAACGGAGCGGTTGCGCCGATGGAGGCCAACGCGGTCATGCCGTAGTCGAACTGACGCATGGTTTGGGACATACTGTTGCGGATGTGAACAACCAAGTATTCGTTCAAAGGCAATTCGTCAATCAGCGATTTGCTTGTCGTTTGACGGTAGTTTTGGTATGCGCGCAGAGACTCATCGGCAACATTGCTCATCGGTGCTTCTACCGCTTTGGCTTTTTGTACGGCATCAGCCAGCGTAAACGCATTCAACATCAACTCTTTTACCTGAGCATTGCCTTTTTTCGCTTTGCGGTATTTGATGCAGCGGATCACGATAACGCTCCAAGTCACTACGCTCATCAACAACATCAGGACAAATACACCAATCAGTACCACATCACCTGATTTGAAAACTAAACTTAAATCCATAAT
>NZ_JBQCTZ010000587.1:0-470 GCF_051963715.1 Neisseria sp. P0001.S005
TGGCTCTCCTGCGGATTGGCATTGAAACAATGGATACGCCCGGTCATGCAGTTTGCCGTGCCGTTTGCCATTTTGATTGCCGTCATGCAGCTTTGGGTGATGCCGTGGGCAGAGTTGCGCAGCCGCGAATATGCCGAAATCTTGAAGCAGAAGCAGGAATTGTCTTTGGTGGAAGCCGGCGAGTTCAATAGCTTGGGCAAGCGCAACGGCAGGGTTTATTTTGTCGAAACCTTCGATACCGAGTCCGGCATCATGAAAAACCTCTTCCTGCGTGAGCAGGACAAAAACGGCAACGACAACATCGTTTTTGCCAAAGAGGGCAATTTTTCGCTGACCGACAACAAACGCACGCTTGAATTGCGCGACGGCTACCGTTACAGCGGTACGCCCGGCAAAGCCGATTACAACCGCGTTTCTTTCCAACACCTCAGCCTGATTATCAGCACCACGCCCAAACTCATCGACCCTGT
>NZ_JBQCTZ010000588.1:0-469 GCF_051963715.1 Neisseria sp. P0001.S005
CAAACCCCTGAATTGGAACGTATGCTTGTTGCCAGCGGCATCCATCTGTTCAAATTCTGGTTCTCCGTATCCCGTGAAGAACAACTCCGTCGCTTCATCTCCCGTCGTGACGACCCGCTGAAACACTGGAAACTGTCTCCAGTGGATATCCAATCGCTCGACCGCTGGGACGACTACACCGAAGCCAAAAACGCCATGTTCTTCCACACCCACACCGGCGACGCGCCTTGGGTCATCATCCGTTCCGACGACAAAAAACGTGCACGTTTGAACTGTATCCGCTACTTCCTGCATCAGCTGGACTATCCGGGCAAAGACGTGAAAGCCATCGGCAAAGTGGACGAGAAAATTGTTTTGATTCCTGATACACGTTACAAAGAAAAAACTGTCGATCTCGGACACGATTAATTTGTAACATTACCAAAGGCCGTCTGAAATTTCATCTTTCAGACGGCCTTTTCTTAATCCT
>NZ_JBQCTZ010000589.1:0-468 GCF_051963715.1 Neisseria sp. P0001.S005
CCGAAGCTCAGCATCCAAATCGTACTTTTTGCCAGTGACGGCAAACCTTGTTTTGCTGTTTTTTGCGTATTTTCCGACATGAGGTAAATCCTTTTTTTGAAAAGTATTTTTATTGAGAAATCTGAAAGGTTCCTTGGTGTGGTGTTCTCTGTTGTTATTGTTTATGTGCGTACTTTCAAGGATATTAGGTGCATTTTATGAAGCGCGCCGGATATTGGCAATGCCAGTTCAAGGATAAACTGGCTTAAATCAAATTTTCTGCGGTTTGGCATTGATACCGTCGGGCAATAAGGGTATCGGTTCGGTGCGGTGTATATTTTGATGCTTATTTCTATTTTCAGACGGCATTTGAACAAGCAAGTATTGGGGCAATAGGTTAAAATGGGCCGTCTGAAATTTGTTTGACGGAAACGAGAAAACTATGTCCCAACAATACGTCTATTCTATGCTGCGCGTGAGCAAGGTTGT
>NZ_JBQCTZ010000590.1:0-467 GCF_051963715.1 Neisseria sp. P0001.S005
GCAGCAGTTTTTTCTTCCAGGCGTTTGATGGATTGCTTAACGGTTTTGTAGTTAGTCAGCATACCACCCAACCAGCGGTAATCAACGAAAGGCATACCGGCACGGGTAGCTTCTTCGCGGATGATGTCGCGGGCTTGGCGTTTGGTACCTACGAACAATACTGTACCTTTGTTGGCAACCAGACGACGTACGGCTTCTTGCGCCTCTTGGAACATCGGCAGGGTTTTTTCCAAGTTTACGATATGGATTTTGTTGCGCGCACCGAAAATGTATTGAGCCATTTTCGGGTTCCAGAAACGGGTTTGGTGACCGAAGTGAACACCGGCTTCAATCATCTGACGCATAGTAATTTGAGACATGTTATTTCCTTGAAAGGGTTAAAGAGCACACATTCAATCGCATAGAACTTGATAGGCGGCGCCTATTGTCAAGCACCCTTCGGCGAAAGTGGGCATAAGTTTTAAAAA
>NZ_JBQCTZ010000591.1:0-465 GCF_051963715.1 Neisseria sp. P0001.S005
CTGCCGACTATTGACGAATGGGAGTTTGCAGGCTTGGCTTCTGCCACTCAAAAAGACGGCTCTGCCGAGCCTGGCTATAACCGCACCATCTTGGATTGGTATGCAGACGGCGGCCGCAACGGCCTGCGCGACATCGGTAAAAGCAAACCCAACTACTGGGGTGTATATGATATGCATGGCCTGATTTGGGAATGGACTGAAGACTTCAACAGCAGCCAACTCTCTGCCGGCTCGTCCAACACACAAATGTTCTGTAGCGGCGCATCCGTGGGTTCAAGCGACCCGTCCAACTATGCGGCATTCTTACGTTACGGCATCCGCACCAGCCTGCAGTCCAAATATGTTTTAAATAACTTGGGCTTCCGCTGTGCGAGCAAATAAAGTTTAGTTTTTATCACCAAAGCAGCTTTGGCGGTACTGAAAGGTATCGCCGCTTTTTTTGGCCGTCTGAAAAGATATGGCGCA
>NZ_JBQCTZ010000592.1:0-464 GCF_051963715.1 Neisseria sp. P0001.S005
TCGTCTTTATAAACATGTGCGGAAACGGCTTTGGCGGCCAACTCCGGCGTAACCATCTGATAATCGATACGCCACCCGACATCTTTCGCATACGCTTGTCCGCGGTTGCTCCACCAGGTATAGCCCGGCACATCGGGATAAAGTGTGCGCCACATATCCGTCCAACCGAGCTTATGGATGACTTTGCCTATCCATTCGCGCTCTTCAGGCAAGAAGCCCGAATTTTTCTGATTACCCTTCCAGTTTTTCAAGTCGATGTTTTGGTGGGCAATATTCCAGTCGCCGCAGACGACGATGTCGCGTCCTTCGTTTTTCATGGCTTCGAGCATGGGATAGAACGCGTCCAAAAAGCGGTATTTCACTTGTTGGCGCTCTTCCGCACTGCTGCCGCTGGGCAGATACAGCGAAATTACCGACAACTTGCCGAAATCGCAACGGACAAAACGGCCTTCCCTGTCAAATTC
>NZ_JBQCTZ010000593.1:0-463 GCF_051963715.1 Neisseria sp. P0001.S005
CATCCGGAACAAAAACGGATGCTCGGAAAAACATTTCTAGGAGGTGAAACAACATGGAATGGGAATTCAACAGTTATTACACACTGATTGCCGCCACGCTCGTGTTGCTGGTTGGTAAATTTCTGGTTCAAAAAATCAAATTCTTAAGAGACTTCAATATTCCCGAGCCGGTCGCCGGCGGTTTGGTTGCCGCTATCGTCCTGTTCGCCCTGCATGAAGCCTACGGCGTCAGCTTCAAATTTGAAAAACCGCTGCAAGATGCGTTCATGCTTATCTTCTTTACATCCATCGGTTTGAGCGCTGACTTCTCCCGTTTGAAAGCGGGCGGTTTGCCTTTGGTTATCTTTACCGCCGTGGTGGGTGCATTCATCATCGTCCAAAACTTCGTCGGTGTCGGCTTGGCGAGCGCATTGGGCTTGGATCCGCTGATTGGCCTGATTACCGGTTCGATTACCCTGACCGG
>NZ_JBQCTZ010000594.1:0-463 GCF_051963715.1 Neisseria sp. P0001.S005
AAAAAGACGTAATGCGTGCCGATTTCGCGTTGATCGACAATGCTGCCGTGCAGGTGCGCCAGCGCGCCTTCGACTTCGAGCTGTCCGGTTTGCCCCCTGTGCCAAATATGGTATTCGAAGCGTTCTTCGGGCGAGAGGTCGGTCAGTCCGGCAAAGTGTTCGGCGACATCCTGCTGGCCGTCGTTGAGTGTGTTGATACACAAATCACGGTTGCCTTGCAGGATGGGAATGATGGCGGATTGGCGGTTGATGCACAGCATGACCGTCGGCGGCTCGTCGGTAACGGCAGTTACGGCAGTCATAGTAATGCCATAGCGTCCTGCTTCACCGTCTGTCGTGATAACGTGTACCCCGGCGGCACAGGAGGCCATGGCATCTCGGAAGGATCTCTTGAGTGTGTGTGTTGAATCTGTCATCCGGCTCGCTTTATTTTAATGCCTGTTCGATTTTTGCCAGCTCTGCC
>NZ_JBQCTZ010000595.1:0-461 GCF_051963715.1 Neisseria sp. P0001.S005
ACACTGGCCGGCGCAGAAGTCGAACTCGTCCAAGAAATCGCACGCGAAATCCGCCTCAAAAACGCCCTGCAGCTCGTTGCCGACGACTACGACTACGTCCTCATCGACTGCCCCCCGTCCCTGACCCTGCTCACCCTCAACGGCCTGGTCGCCGCCAACGGCGTCATCGTCCCCATGCTTTGCGAATACTACGCCCTCGAAGGCATTTCCGACTTAGTGGCCACCGTCCGCAAAATCCGCCAAGCCATCAACCCCGACCTCGACGTAACCGGCATCGTCCGCACCATGTACGACAGCCGCAGCCGCCTCGTCGTAGAAGTCAGCGAACAGCTCAAACAACACTTCGGCAACCTGCTCTTTGATACCGTCATCCCCCGCAACATCCGCCTCGCCGAAGCCCCCAGCCACGGCCTCCCCGCCCTCGCCTACGACGCCCACGCCAAAGGCACACAGGCTTATCT
>NZ_JBQCTZ010000596.1:0-461 GCF_051963715.1 Neisseria sp. P0001.S005
GCCATAATTTTACTTTTATTGCCTGCGCCGGATTGAATCGCAACCATAGACGGCTCATCCAAAACAATCCCTTTGCCGCGTACAAAAATCAGTGTGTTGGCCGTGCCCAAGTCGATGGCAATATCATTAGAGAGGAAACGAGATAAAAGGCGAAACATAGGATTCCTGAAATTCCGGCCCAGCCCGGATGTGTTTAGCATTATTTAAAATAAGAAAAACAGGTACACAGTTTTAGACGGATAAATGCCCCCTTAAAAGGCCGTCTGAATTAAAACACCATGCCAACCTGTTTGGTTTTCGGTTATAATTCTTCGCTTCATAGAAGACGAAATGCAATGATACCCCAAACCCAAGAGGCATTGCTATCAGACAAGGATTTTTTATGGCTTTAAGCTTAAATGATGTGGAAAAAATCGCAAAACTCTCGCGCCTCACTTTAACGGACGAAGAAAAAAACAAAA
>NZ_JBQCTZ010000597.1:0-458 GCF_051963715.1 Neisseria sp. P0001.S005
CTAATAGAGATGAGGATTCTCAAGAGGCTGCTGAAAATGTTGTAGATGGAGATGAAGATGGTCAGCGCCGCGCTGATGTGGCTGTCTTCGCCGCCGTCGATAACGGTACGCACCTGCCACATAATCATCAGGGAGCTGAAGACAACGAAGCCGGCCGCGATGGTCAGGCTCAGGGCAGGGATGTTGAGGAAGATGTTGGCCACAACGGCAATCATGAGCACGATCGCACCGGCACCGAGGAAGCTGCCAAGTTTGTTCATGTTCATTGTGGTGCGGCGTGCCATGGCGGACATGGTGAAGAATACACCGGCGGTCATGGCGGCGGCCGTACCGACGATTTGTGCGCCGTTGTTAATTGCCAGGGCGTATTGCAACATAGGGCTGATGGCAAGGCCCATGCCGAAAGTGAAGATCATCAACAGGGCTACGCCGACGTTGCTGTAACGGTTTTTCTCGAT
>NZ_JBQCTZ010000598.1:0-458 GCF_051963715.1 Neisseria sp. P0001.S005
GTCATCGGCATTTCGCGTGAGTTTTGGGAGAAATTCAATCCCGGCAGCTGGGCGATGTTCAAACAGAAGCTGCCTACGCTGCAAAACATTGCGGACATCGGCAACATCAGCACCGGCACGTTTTCACTGGAGAAAACGCTCGCGCTCAAGCCGGACGTATTGATTCTGGCCGACTGGCAGTATAAGGCCATCGCCACCCATCTGCCGCGCATTAAAGCGGCAGGCATACCCGTCGTCGTGGTCGATTTCAACGCCGAAACCGTCGCGCGGCACACGCGCAGTGCGGAAATTTTCGGCGAACTCAACGGTACGCAGGCGCGCGCCCAAAAAATTGCCGCCGAATACGCCCGAGGCATTGCCGACATCCAAAAACGCGTCGCACGCGCCAAGCAGTCCAAACCGAAAATCTATATCGAGTTCGGCGACAAAGGCCCGTCCGAATACAGCTACACCTTCGG
>NZ_JBQCTZ010000599.1:0-455 GCF_051963715.1 Neisseria sp. P0001.S005
TCAATTCTTATTACTATTTATTCAATATATGAAAGGCCGTCTGTTGTTCAGACGGCCTTGTATCTTTAGTTTAAATCGATATTGGTTTACTCAGCCTTTAAATCAGCCACGCATTGCTTATCGCGTGCCTCAAAAGCTTCCGCGCCACCCAAGAGCTTGAGTTGCTCCTCAGGGCTGATTTTGCCGAAGTTTCGGATTTGCTCGTCAGAGAGTTTGCTTAAAGGCTGATCCCACATGCAGACACAATAGTCTTGAGCCAATCTCTCGTTTTGAGCATCTAAACCTTTTGCCTTCAAATCAGCTTGCCATTTTTCGGCAAAAGGAATGTTTTTCACGCAAGACTCCACTACATTTTGTTTTATCTGCGGCTTGTTCATCGCGCATTGTGAGAGCAGGGCGGTCAGAGCCAGCAAAGACAAAATAATCCATGCCCAAATGCGGATGGTGCGGATTTT
>NZ_JBQCTZ010000600.1:0-455 GCF_051963715.1 Neisseria sp. P0001.S005
AAAATCCGCACCATCCGCATTTGGGCATGGATTATTTTGTCTTTGCTGGCTCTGACCGCCCTGCTCTCACAATGCGCCATGAACAAGCCGCAGATGAAACAAAATGTGGTGGAGTCTTGTGTAAAAAACATTCCTTTTGCTGAAAAATGGCAAGCTGATTTAAAGGCAAAAGGTTTGGAACCGCAAAACGAGAAATTGGCTCAAGACTATTGTGTCTGCATGTGGGATCAGCCCTTAAGCAAACTCTCTGACGAGCAAATCCGAAACTTCGGCAAAATCAGCCCTGAGGAGCAACTCAAACTCTTGGGTGGCGCGGAAGCTTTTGAGGCACGCGATAAGCAGTGCGTGGCTGATTTAAAGGCTGAGTAAACCAATATAGATTTAAACTAAAGATACAAGGCCGTCTGAACAACAGACGGCCTTTCATATATTGAATAAATAGTAATAAGAATTGA
>NZ_JBQCTZ010000601.1:0-454 GCF_051963715.1 Neisseria sp. P0001.S005
ACCTCTAAAGGTAAAGGTTTCTCTGGTACGATCAAACGTCATAACTTCGGTGCTCAACGTACTTCCCACGGTAACTCCCGTTCTCACCGTGTTCCTGGTTCTATCGGTATGGCACAAGACCCTGGTCGCGTGTTCCCTGGTAAACGTATGGCAGGTCAATACGGTAACACTAAAGCAACTGTTCAAAAATTGGAAGTTGTACGTGTTGATGCTGAACGCCAACTCTTGTTGGTTAAAGGTGCTGTTCCGGGTTCGGTTAACAGCAACGTCGTGGTTCGTCCTAGCGTGAAAGTAGGTGCGTAATGGAATTGAAAGTAATTGACGCTAAAGGACAAGTATCTGGCAGCTTGGCTGTTTCTGATGCTTTGTTTGCTCGTGAATACAATGAAGCTCTGGTTCACCAACTGGTTACTGCTTACTTGGCAAATGCCCGTTCTGGTAATCGTGCTCAAAA
>NZ_JBQCTZ010000602.1:0-453 GCF_051963715.1 Neisseria sp. P0001.S005
TTGGCGGCAATTTTAAGCCAGCCTTTAATGCCGAATACGCCTTTGATGTAGCCCATGGCTACCCGTTTTTGAGTGTCTGTCATGGTCGTTTTGGCTGATTAAGCAGCGATTTTTTGCTCTTTAATCAGTTTGGCAACTGCGTCGCTAACTTTTGCGCCTTGAGCAACCCAGTGGTTGATGCGGTCTGCGTCGAAACGTACGCGTTCTTGTTTTTCGTTGGCAACGGGGTTGTAGAAACCTACGCGCTCGATGAAGCGGCCGTCACGACGGTTGCGAGAGTCAGTTACGACTACGTTGAAGAAAGGGCGGTGTTTTGAGCCGCCGCGAGCCAAACGGATAACTACCATTTTGAGTCCTTTTGAAAAATGCGGATATATAGAAACCGCTAATTTTAGGATATTTCACACGGGTTATGCAAGTTTTTATTTGTTTTTGTTGCTGTTTTGCCATTCG
>NZ_JBQCTZ010000603.1:0-452 GCF_051963715.1 Neisseria sp. P0001.S005
ACCGGCCTGCGCCCGACTTTAAACCACCACAACCCCGAAATCCGCTTCAACCGCGAACGCCGCCTGATTGAAGTCAACGGCCTGTTCCGCCACGGCTTTATGATTTCCCCGGCTGTTACCGGCGCGGCCGTGCGTTTGGCCGGTGCGCTGTTTGCCGGAAGCGACGTTCCCGAATACGACGAAGCCAGCGGTTTGCCGTATATCCATGCCGCAAATTGAAGCCGTGGCGGACGTTGTGCTTGAAAATCGGGCAAATTGTTTGTGAAAGACAGCCACAGGCCGTCTGAAAATGATAAAATCGCCGTCAATTCAATTAATCTTGCGTCTGAAAACCGCATGATGCTGTATTCAGACGCCAAACCAATTTCCTATTTAACGATAAGCACATGACAACCCAAACCCTTTTAATCGAACTTCTCACTGAAGAACTCCCGCCAAAAGCCCTCAATAAT
>NZ_JBQCTZ010000604.1:0-452 GCF_051963715.1 Neisseria sp. P0001.S005
AAAGAAGGTGCTCATGGAAATCCCCTAAATGGCTTAGTAGGAATTTAGGGGATTTTGGGGAATTTTGCAAAGGTCTCGGCCTGGGTTTTATCTGCTGATTCACATCAAGCGCGGCCGTTGCCAATCTTTACCGTCGCGCCTCATTCGCGGATAATCCCAAACATTCCCGTTTCCAACCATCACAAAGGAATCATCATGGCATTTTTGAAACTGACCGAACAAAATGTTCAAGGTAAAACCGTTCTGATCCGCGCCGATATGAACGTCCCGTTTAAAGACGGCAACATCAGCGACGACACCCGTATCCGCGCTTCGCTCGCATCCATCAAATACTGCTTGGACAACGGCGCGTCTGTGATCGTGATGACCCACCTTGGCCGTCCGACCGAAGGCGAATTCCATCCTGAAGACGATGTAGCGCCTGTTGCCGCGCATTTGGGCAAACTGTTGGG
>NZ_JBQCTZ010000605.1:0-451 GCF_051963715.1 Neisseria sp. P0001.S005
CGGGTGAAGGGAATCGAACCCTCACCGTAAGCTTGGAAGGCTTCTGCTCTACCATTGAGCTACACCCGCATACTCACTTTTTTGCTCCAAGTAAGAATTTTTGGTGGAGGGAGAAGGATTCGAACCTTCGAAGCTCACGCAACAGATTTACAGTCTGCCCCCTTTGACCGCTCGGGAATCCCTCCAAAAGAGAACGCTAGTTTATTGGCAACTCAGATTTCCGTCAAGATTTTTTTTCATTTATTTCTTTAAAAACATCCAAGATTTTGCTTTTAAACACTATTTATTTGAACTGAATGATTTTTTCGTACTTAGCCATCAGTTCTTCATGCGTTTCAGGATGTTCTTCATCGATCAAGATACAGTCGACAGGGCATACCTGTTGGCACTGAGGCTCATCGTAATGGCCTACACATTGCGTACACAAATTTGGATTGATTTCGTAAATTTC
>NZ_JBQCTZ010000606.1:0-450 GCF_051963715.1 Neisseria sp. P0001.S005
CCCGATAATTATTTAGGACGCTTAGCACCGTATTTAGAACGGGCTTGTTTACGGTCTTTAACACCTGCAGTATCCAAAGAACCGCGTACAGTGTGGTAACGTACACCTGGCAAGTCTTTTACACGACCGCCGCGAATCAATACGACGCTGTGCTCTTGCAGGTTGTGACCTTCACCGCCGATGTATGAAATTACTTCAAAACCGTTGGTCAGGCGAACTTTACATACTTTACGCAATGCAGAGTTAGGTTTTTTAGGGGTAGTTGTGTATACACGGGTGCACACGCCACGTTTTTGCGGGCAAGCTTCCAGTGCAGGCACTTTGTTTACGTACACAGGCTTTTGACGGCCTTTGCGTACCAATTGGTTAATAGTTGGCATATTTTCTCGTCCTGTTGAGTTAAATACTTGCCGACACCATGTCGACAAGATTGGAATTATATTTTTATTG
>NZ_JBQCTZ010000607.1:0-446 GCF_051963715.1 Neisseria sp. P0001.S005
ACGGATTTGCGGCGGTTCAATTCCCAAGTACGCGCGTTGAAGCGGAACGGTTTGCTGGTCAATGCGCCGACAGGACACAAATCGATGACGTTGCCTGACAATTCGGTTTCCACTGCTTTACCGATAAAAGGCATGATCTCGGAGTGTTCGCCGCGGTTGGCCATGGCGATTTCTTGCACGCCGGCGATTTCTTCAGTGAAACGAACGCAACGGGTACAGTGGATACAACGGCTCATTTCCTCGGCGGAAACCAAAGGGCCCATGTCTTTGCCGACGACAGAACGTTTTTCTTCGGTATAGCGGCTGGTGGTTTTGCCATAGCCCATCGCCAAATCCTGCAACTGGCATTCGCCGCCTTGGTCGCAGGTCGGACAATCAAGCGGATGGTTGATGAGCAGGAACTCCATCACGCCTTCTTGCGCCTCTCGGGCTTTTGCCGAATGCGT
>NZ_JBQCTZ010000608.1:0-446 GCF_051963715.1 Neisseria sp. P0001.S005
GAGAAACAAACTTGTCATATTAACGTGACAGTGGGCAACTAAGGAAAAGCTATGGGACAAAAGATTAACCCTACAGGCTTTCGCCTGGCGGTAACTAAAGACTGGGCTTCAAAATGGTTTGCTAAAAGCACCGACTTTTCTACTGTTTTGAAACAAGATATTGATGTTCGTAACTACTTGCGTAAAAAACTGGCCAATGCTTCAGTTGGTCGCGTAGTGATCGAACGTCCTGCTAAATCTGCACGTATTACCATTCACTCTGCTCGTCCAGGTGTGGTTATTGGTAAAAAAGGCGAGGATATCGAAATCTTGAAACGTGACTTGCAAGCCCTGATGGGTGTGCCTGTTCATGTAAATATTGAAGAGATTCGTCGTCCTGAATTGGATGCGCAAATCATTGCTGATGGTATTGCCCAGCAGCTTGAAAAACGTGTTCAATTCCGTCG
>NZ_JBQCTZ010000609.1:0-444 GCF_051963715.1 Neisseria sp. P0001.S005
GAAGACGCAGCGTTCACACCGCTCGACCGCATCGGCCAACTGACCATGCGCAACCTCGACATTACCGACACCCGCGCCAAACTGGGTATTTACTCACAAAGCGGTTTGTTGGCATTAGGCGAAGGCTCCGTATTACCGCAGTTGAATAATAAGGAGTAGAATCAGGGGGCTTTAAAGCCCCCTTATTTTTAAAGGAATAAAATGAAAGAATATAAGGCCGTCATTTATCAAGAGAACCTGCTTTCCAGTTTGGTTTTCGGCAGCGCCAAAATCAATCCGGTCAAATTCAGCGATTTCCTCAATAGCCACGCTTCGCAAGGCTGGAAGGTCGTTACTATGGAAAAAGACCAGCGCCGCATGCTGCTGTTTTTCGTGCGTGAAGCCTACGTCGTCATTTTGGAAAAAGAACGTGTTTAAACTCGGCGTCTATGCCTG
Organism: Neisseria sp. P0001.S005; assembly: GCF_051963715.1. NCBI lineage: Bacteria > Pseudomonadati > Pseudomonadota > Betaproteobacteria > Neisseriales > Neisseriaceae > Neisseria > Neisseria sp. P0001.S005. The sequence continues at coordinate 436 of NZ_JBQCTZ010000609.1, forward strand.
TCTCGGATT
>NZ_JBQCTZ010000610.1:0-442 GCF_051963715.1 Neisseria sp. P0001.S005
TCCAATCCGTTTGTGAAGCTGATCCTTATCGGTCTGTTGTGGGCATATCTGCACCACTTTTTCGCCGGTATCCGCTTTCTGTTTTTGGATGTACACAAAGGCTTGGAATTAAATACTGCCCGTGCTACTGCTAAAGTTGTATTTGCTTCTGCTTTGATTCTGACTGTCGTTTTGGGAGCTTTGTTATGGTAGAACGTAAATTGACAGGTGCGCATTACGGTTTGCGCGATTGGGCAATGCAACGTGCAACTGCGGTCATCATGTTGGTGTATACCGTGGTTCTTTTGGTTGTTTTGTTTACGTTGCCTAAAGAATATTCGGCATGGCAGGCATTTTTTGATCAGACTTGGGTGAAAGTATTTACCCAAGTGAGCTTCTTGGCCGTATTCCTGCATGCATGGGTAGGTATCCGCGATTTGTGGATGGACTACATTAAGCCTTT
>NZ_JBQCTZ010000611.1:0-441 GCF_051963715.1 Neisseria sp. P0001.S005
ACGATTTCTTTACCGCCTTTGTTTACGACCGGGTTGTCTTTGATGTTGACCTTGGCGTTTTTGAATTTCAGCATGGTGCCGGAGTAGGTGCGGATCAGCAGGGTTTGGAACTCTTTAGTCAACGCTTGTTTTTGTGCGTCAGTTGCAGTACGCCATGGGTTGCCGACGGCCAAAGCTGTCATGCGTTGGAAGTCGAAGTAAGGGATGGCGTAGGCTTCAGCTTTTTGGCGTGCAGTGTTGGCATCGCCGCTGTTGAGGATTTTCAGCACTTGAACGGAGTTTTCACGGACTTGGTTGACTGCGTCGGCAGGAGAGGCAAATGCCATGCTGATGCTCAATACGCCGATGCTCAATGCGCTGATGAAGGAAGTTTTTTTCATGGGAGTGTCCTGAATATTGGGTTGATATGTGTTTATTGTTTGTTTTGACCGGCAGATTCAC
>NZ_JBQCTZ010000612.1:0-438 GCF_051963715.1 Neisseria sp. P0001.S005
AAGTCCTGCACCAATTCGACACGGCGACCTGCCGACAGAATCAGTATGTTATTTTTTTTCATCAGTTTTATTACCCGTGAAATAAGGCATGGTGGCTTCTCCTTCGGCTGAGATGCCTTCTTTGACGAAGATTTTTTTAACCGTCAGGAACAAAATTTTGATATCCAGCCAAAAGCTGAAGTTGTCGATGTACCAAACATCGTGGGCAAATTTCTCATCCCATGAAATGGCGTTGCGGCCATTGACTTGAGCCCAACCGGTCACGCCCGGTTTCATTTCGTGGCGGCGGTTTTGGAAGTCGTTGTACAACGGCAGGTAGTGCATCAGCAGCGGACGAGGGCCAACTAGACTCATCTCGCCTTTTAAGACATTCCATAATTCAGGAAGTTCGTCCAAACTGGTGGCACGTAATTTTTTGCCGAAATCGGTCAGGCGTTC
>NZ_JBQCTZ010000613.1:0-437 GCF_051963715.1 Neisseria sp. P0001.S005
GGACGGCTGCGGTGGGCTTTGCGCATAATGCCGTCCAGCAACCGATGTTCTTTCAGATGTTGTCGGTTTTCCGCGCTGTCATAGCCTTTGTCGGCATAGACGGTCGTATCTTCGGCTATACCTTCCAGCAAAGGCGACAGATGGGTGCACTCATGGGTATTGGCGGGAGTGATGTGCAATTTCTCGATATATAGTGGATTAAATTTAAACCAGTACGGCGTTGCCTCGCCTTGCCGTACTAATTGTACTGTCTACGGCTTCGTCGCCTTGCCCTGATTTAAATTTAATCCACTATAGCCTTCTTCATCGGTACGGGTATGTTGTTTGTAACCGAGTTTGTAGAGGCCGTTTTTCTTTATTCAACGGGCATAGCTGTCTTTACTCGGTGTGGTTTGACCGCTGACTTGTCCTTCTTCATCGACTTCTATGGCCTGACG
>NZ_JBQCTZ010000614.1:0-437 GCF_051963715.1 Neisseria sp. P0001.S005
TTGAGCATTGAATTGGGCGTGAAAATCGGCGACATCAAATCTGAAGGCAAAGGCGTTTCCGTTGCTTACGAAACTGCTGCCGGCGAAGCCAAAACCGAAGTATTCGACAAACTGATCGTTGCCATCGGCCGTATCCCAAACACCAAAGGCCTGAACGCCGAAGCCGTAGGCTTAGAAAAAGACGAACGCGGCTTTATCAAAGTAGATGGCGAATGCCGTACCAACCTGCCTAACGTATGGGCAATCGGCGATGTGGTCCGCGGCCCGATGTTGGCACACAAAGCCAGCGACGAAGGCGTTGCCGTTGCCGAGCGCATTGCCGGTCAAAAACCGCATATCGACTTCAACAACGTACCGTTTGTTATTTACACCGACCCTGAAATCGCTTGGGTGGGTAAAACCGAAGAGCAGCTCAAAGCCGAAGGCGTGGAGTACAA
>NZ_JBQCTZ010000615.1:0-435 GCF_051963715.1 Neisseria sp. P0001.S005
ATTTGGGCGATACTGCCGGACAAATTTTCGTATTCTTCGTATTGACCGTTGCCGCTGCCGAATCTGCCATCGGTTTGGCGATTATGGTATTGGTGTACCGCAACCGACAAACAATCAACGTTGCCGATTTGGATGAGTTGAAAGGGTAATCATGAACGATATGACTTTATATTTGATAATTGCCCTTGTTCCGTTAGCAGGCTCGCTGATTGCGGGTTTGTTCGGCAACAAAATCGGACGTGCCGGCGCGCATACGGTTACGATACTCGGCGTGGCGGTGTCCGCCGTGCTGTCAGCTTATGTGCTGTGGGGCTTTATTGACGGCAGCCGCGCCAAGTTTGACGAGAATGTCTATACCTGGCTGACGATGGGCGGTTTGGATTTTTCCGTCGGCTTCTTGGTCGATACGATGACGGCGATGATGATGGTCGTGGT
>NZ_JBQCTZ010000616.1:0-435 GCF_051963715.1 Neisseria sp. P0001.S005
CCTTCAACTTCGGTTTCAGCCAGCTTGGCTTGTGCCTTTTTCATGTTTTCCTGCATTTGTTGAGCCTGTTTCATCAGGCCGCCTAATCCGGCTTTTCCGAACATATTTTACTCCTATGGGTTTGAATAAATGGGTTTCACTCATGCCGTCTGAAAACGCTATTGCCTTTCAGACGGCCTTGTATATCAGTATTTTAAGAATGTCCTGCCAACTCTAAAGAATCCGGCAGCCATTGTGCTTCAAAGGTTTGCAAGATTTTCTGCGCCGTTGTATCCGCTTCCAGCAAATCTTGCGCCTGCTGCCGCCCTTCTTCTTGAATACGTTTGCGGCGCATAACCGGCGTTTCCCAGCCTTTATCATCCTGCCAAGGCTCGGTTTGCAGCCTTAAATTGCCAAGATGGTATGCCTCGCTCAACGTCTGGCAGATTTTATCCA
>NZ_JBQCTZ010000617.1:0-434 GCF_051963715.1 Neisseria sp. P0001.S005
CTCATCGAGCCGAGCGTAATTGATGCGCTGTATCAAGCCAGCGCGGCAGGCGTGCAAATCGACCTGATTGTGCGCGGTATGTGTACTTTGCGCCCGGGTGTAAAAGGCTTGTCCGAAAACATCCGCGTCCGTTCCATCATCGGCCGCCAACTCGAACACTCGCGCGTGTATTGCTTCCATAACAACGGCGCAGACGATACCTTTATCTCCAGCGCCGACTGGATGGGTCGCAACTTCTTCCGCCGCATTGAAGTCGCCACACCGATTACCACGCCCGAACTCAAAGAACGCGTGATCCGTGAAGGTTTGGAAATGGCCTTGGAAGACAATACCCAAGCTTGGCTGATGCAGCCTGACGGCAGCTATGTCCGCACCCAGCCGCAAGACGGCGAGCCTGCGTTTGGTTTGCAGGAAGGTTTGTGGAAAATATACGG
>NZ_JBQCTZ010000618.1:0-434 GCF_051963715.1 Neisseria sp. P0001.S005
CGGAAGTTTTTCGGCGGTTTGTTTTGTTCCTGCTCTTTTTTGGTGTTGCGGATCAAGGTGCGCAATTTGCCGGCGTCGGCTTGCGGAAAATCGGCCATAAATTGGGTAATCGCGCCATCGTCTGCCAACAGTCGGGTACGCGCCTGCTCGACGCGTTGCAAAAAGGCATTGTGCGCCGTATTGTCGCCGCGCAGTTTGGCCAAATAGGCTTCGATGGGCGCAGGGTCGGTATCGCGCATCAGGCGGCCGATAAATTGTGCTTGGCGTTTGAGCGCGCTGTTGGACGTGATTTTTTTATAGGCGGCAATCGCCTCGAACAGCTCTTCGTCCAAGCCGATTTTTTTCAGCGTATCGCTGGAGAGCTTGGTCAATTCCATACCCAAAGCCTGCAAATCGTTCATCTGCTTTTTCATTTGGGTTTTGCTGACCCATTC
>NZ_JBQCTZ010000619.1:0-434 GCF_051963715.1 Neisseria sp. P0001.S005
ACAAAACTTTTGCCGACATATTCTTTCATGCTGTACATATTCAGATACAGCTCTTTGCCCAAGCAGCTTTCCGGCAGCTTGCCCGACACGGTCAGCGTATTGTTTTTATAGGAAGTCTTCATGTGGCTTTTTAAAACACTGCACTTCCCTACTTTATTCTCAAGCGTCAATTTGTTTTGAATATTCAGATTCGGCAGCGGCGGATTGGTACGGATGACCAAGCTTCCGTCTTCTTCTTTTTCAGCACGCAGTTCAACGGTTTTATACGCCAACATATTGGGATCAGGCGGTGTCATAAAGCTTTCGGCAGAGTCGGAAGCAAAATCATCCGGATTCTTCACATCGCCCCACAGGCTGCGGTCGAGTATCAGATGTCCGTCAATATGGCGTATGCCCTTATCGCGCATCTGTTGCTGCATTTGCACCAAATCATG
>NZ_JBQCTZ010000620.1:0-434 GCF_051963715.1 Neisseria sp. P0001.S005
AAGCCATGAATGCGCACAATGCCGTCTGTAACAGAAACAACGGTACCACGGGTACGCACTTCTGCATTGACGGACAGATTTTCGATTTTGGCTTTAATCAAATCGCTAATTTCAGCAGGATTAAGCTGCATGAAAACTCTCCTAATTTGTCATAGTCGCATACAAAGCATTCAGTTTGCCTTGTACGGACAAATCCAAGACCTGATCACCCACTTCTACTTTGATGCCGCCGATTAATTCAGGGGCAACTTTAGCTACCACATCCAATTTGCTGTTGAAGCGTTTTGTCAGGATATCGGTAACATCGGCCAGCTGCTGAGAACTGAGTTCATACGCGCTGTAAATTACTGCCGATTTCGTATTGTTGTGTATCAAGGTCAAATCTTGATATTGGGCATAAATTTCCGGCAATACCAGCAAACGCTTTTGCTCGG
>NZ_JBQCTZ010000621.1:0-434 GCF_051963715.1 Neisseria sp. P0001.S005
GCAAGGCCGATCGGTTTCATCAATTTCCAGTTGGCATTGCGGTTAACCAAGCCGATACCCAAAACTGCACCCACCAAGATATGGGTACTGGAAACAGGTAAGCCCATGAATGAGGCTGCCATTACAACGGCTGCTGCCGAAAGTTCGGCTGAGAAGCCGGAGGCAGGGTGCATTTCTGCCAAGCTGGTGCCTACGGTTTTAATCACTTCTTTGCCGACAAACCACAAACCGACGATCAAAGCGATACCGAAAGTCAACATGGCAATCGGCGGCACAGCGTTTTGAGCAGTAATGCTGTTGGTACGCAACACATCCATAATCGCGGCAAACGGACCAATCGCATTGGCAATATCGTTCGCACCATGGCTGAATGCAAAACCGCAAGCGGTAAATACCTGCATCCATGAGAACATTTGGAAAGTCGATTTATCCAA
>NZ_JBQCTZ010000622.1:0-434 GCF_051963715.1 Neisseria sp. P0001.S005
GAAGCCCGCTTCGTAGATTTGCGCTTTACCGATACCAAAGGCAAGCAGCACCACTTTACCATCCCCGCCCGCATCGTCCTCGACGACCCTGAAGAGTGGTTTGAAAACGGTCAGGCGTTTGACGGCTCGTCCATCGGCGGCTGGAAAGGCATTCAGGCATCCGACATGCAGTTGCGCCCCGACCCCGCGACTGCCTTCATCGACCCCTTCTTCGACGACACCACCGTCGTCCTCACCTGCGACGTCATCGACCCCGCCGACGGTCAAGGTTACGACCGCGACCCGCGCTCTATCGCACGCCGCGCCGAAGCCTATTTGAAATCTTCCGGTATCGGCGACACCGCCTATTTCGGCCCTGAGCCTGAATTCTTCGTTTTTGACGGCGTAGAATTTGAAACCGATATGCACAAAACCCGTTACGAAATCACTTCCGA
>NZ_JBQCTZ010000623.1:0-434 GCF_051963715.1 Neisseria sp. P0001.S005
TCGTCTGTACGCAGAGTGCTGGAGATGTAACCACCTTGATCCAATTCATTGATATAAAGGGTCGTAATTTCTTTTACACCATGGATATCAAGTTTGGCCAACAGTTCTTCTGTAATTTCATCGTTAGCAGAAGCCAATACTTCACCGGTTTCCGGATCAATCAGGTCAGCAGCCAATGCTTTGCCTATCAAGCTTTCTGGCTCTACATTCAAACGAGTCAAGCCTGCATTGGTAATATCACGGATATTTTTCGCAGTAATGCGTTTACCTTTGGCAACCAGTACATTGCCTTCTTTATCCAAGATGTCAACTTTGGCAGTTTCACCTTTCAGACGGCCTGCAACCAGATCAGTTTGGACACCGTTTGAAGACAAATAGAAAGTTTCTTTGTCGTAGAAAATATCCAAGATTTGTTCATTGTTGTAGCCCAAAGC
>NZ_JBQCTZ010000624.1:0-432 GCF_051963715.1 Neisseria sp. P0001.S005
CCTCACTCCGCCCACAACGACCGCCGCTATGCCAACCTGCCTAGCGATGTCGTACCTGATGGCGAAAACCTCAAAGTTACCCTCGAGCGCGTCCTGCCTTTCTGGGAAGACCAAATCGCTCCGGCCATCTTGAGCGGCAAACGTGTATTGGTTGCGGCACACGGTAACTCCCTGCGTGCTTTGGCCAAACACATCGAGGGCATTTCCGACGAAGACATCATGGGCTTGGAAATCCCAACCGGTCAGCCGCTGGTGTACAAATTGGATGAAAACCTGAAAGTAATTGAAAAATTCTACCTGTAAGGTAAAGGGAAAAAAGGACGTGTTGGACACGTCCTTTTTTATATTTGTCTGTTTTGAGGCCGTCTGAAGGCAGTTGATGGCGGGCGACATGAAAAAAGGACGCGTAAAGCGTCCTTTATGGAGATTAAA
>NZ_JBQCTZ010000625.1:0-431 GCF_051963715.1 Neisseria sp. P0001.S005
CTGATGCAGGAGAGCTATTCTTTGTTTCTCTACCGTATCGGCAAATGGAGCGATGCGGTTTGGAATTGGATAGGTGGTTGAGCCTTCGGTAATCCATGTAAAAGGCCATCTGAATCCTTTTAGGTTTCAGACGGCCTAAATGTATGCTTACTTATTGATATTGATTTGCAGCTGCACTGCCAAAAATGACTACAGCTACAGCCAGTACCAGATAGATGACAAACAGAATCAAGGCAGCCTTGAAATAATTGGCTTTATTTGGATTGGTGTTTGAGCTGAATGCCCACACAAGCATCATAACTATATTGACTAGCGGAATCATCAAAATCAAGTTTGTTAGCAACCATTCTTTGACGCTTACAACAGGAGCCTGCTGATGGCCGATTTGGTTTTGTCCGTTCATACGTACCCAGTAATTTTGTTGAAAGAAC
>NZ_JBQCTZ010000626.1:0-431 GCF_051963715.1 Neisseria sp. P0001.S005
GTCAGATAGGCCACGCCCAAAGTAACCAGCAAAACATTGATCATGAAGAGTTCGGACGATTTGCGTTTGGCAACCAGTCTGAACCAGCGCGACATCACACGGCTGCCGATAACGAACAAAATGCCCAAGGTCAGCAACATTTTCAAACCGGCCAAGCCAAGCTCTACCCACAAGTTGCCTTCGCTGCCGCCAGCAAGTGCCGGAATCAGAATCATCAGCGGTACCACGGCAATATCTTGCATCAGCAAAACACCCATGGCCATTTGACCATGCGGCTGACCCAGCTCGGTTTTCTCCGACAGAATGCGGCTGACGATGGCGGTGGACGACATGGTCAGTGCGCCCGCAGTGGCAAACGCCCAGTTAAACGGCGTGCCCATTGCCATCAAAATGCCCATAATCGAGAGCATGGTAATGATGACTTGCAAACC
>NZ_JBQCTZ010000627.1:0-431 GCF_051963715.1 Neisseria sp. P0001.S005
GCATTGGCCACATGTTTGGCATCTTTCGGAATCACAAACGAATCCACCCAAATCCCCACGCCTTCTTTCGGCATCATTACACGGATTTTTTCCTTGCAGCCTGCTTCTTCGGCACGGCGTTTGGCAATGTTCAAATCGCCGCCAAAACCAATCGTTACGCAAGTATCGCCGCGCGCCAAATCATCGATAAAACCGGACGAAGTAAAACGCTTGATGTACGGACGGTTTTTCTTCAAGACTTCCGTAGCCGCCTTGATATCCGCCGTTTCGCTACTGTTTGGATTTTTACCCATATAGTTCAACACCATAGGATAAATCTCCGCCGCGCTGTCCAAATAGCTGATGCCGCATTGTTTGAGTTTGGACGTGTATTCGGGGTTAAACACCAAATCCCATTGATTGTCCGGCAGCTGATCCGTGCCCAAAGCCTT
>NZ_JBQCTZ010000628.1:0-428 GCF_051963715.1 Neisseria sp. P0001.S005
CAAGCATTTGCCTTGCGCGGCTATACCATCGAAATCCCCAGAGAGTCATTCGCCCCTACTGAGGAAGACGAATACTACTGGGCAGATTTAGTCGGCATGACCGTCATCAACAAAGAAAACATCGTCCTCGGTAAAGTCAGCAACCTAATGGAAACCGGTGCAAATGATGTTTTGATGATTAAAGGCGAACACGGACAAATCCTGATTCCCTTTGTCTCCAACTATATCGAATCTGTCGATACCGACAGCAAAACCATTATCGCCGACTGGGGTTTGGACTACTGATGCTGATTCAAGCCATCACCATTTTCCCGGAGATGTTCGACAGCATTGTCGAATACGGCGTTACAGGCAGAGCAAGAAAACAAAATCTTTGGCAGTTTCAAGCCATCAATCCCCGAAAATTTGCCGACAACAAACTTGGCTAT
>NZ_JBQCTZ010000629.1:0-428 GCF_051963715.1 Neisseria sp. P0001.S005
TTCTTCTGCCGCGCCTAAGGCCGCCCAGCCTGCCGTGAAAAAATAAGCCTGACGGTTAACTGCCGTATACGCCGCCCTGATGCCGAACCGTTTGCCGGTTCGGGCTGACGGGCGGCTTTGTATGGGGCCGGGAATGAAGACCTGGACAATTTGAACGCACCGTTCTATGGAGACTTTACATTGGGTAATAACTGAAAACAGCCGAATCCCTGTGCTTGGGTCTCAGTCCGTCTGAAAACTTGAAAGAAGCAGCCGTCTGTTAAATATGCGATAATGCGGAAGATTTCATGGGTGTGGTAGGAACATGGTTGTGATTGTCCGACGAGGATGATGTCGGGCAACGATGGAATTGGTTTGCTTGAAACGCCCGCCTGTTGCGGGCTTTTTTATGGGAAGGAATGGTCATGCCTAATCCGCTTTATCGGCAA
>NZ_JBQCTZ010000630.1:0-428 GCF_051963715.1 Neisseria sp. P0001.S005
GAGGCGGTGCGTGCTTGGGCTTCTTCTTCGTCGAGCATGTCGAGTTTGTTCAGCACCAGCCAGCGCGGTTTGCCGTAAAGTTCTTCATCGTATTTGCGCAATTCGTTGATGATGGCTAGGGCTTCTTCAGCAGGGTTGACGGTTTCGTCGAAGGGCGCCAAATCGACGACGTGCAACAGCAGGCCGGTGCGCGATAGGTGTTTGAGAAAGCGGTGGCCGAGGCCTGCACCTTCTGCCGCGCCTTCAATCAGGCCGGGGATATCGGCCATGACAAAGCTGTGGTTTTCGTCGATGCGCACGACGCCTAAATTCGGATGCAGGGTGGTAAAGGGGTAGTTGGCGATTTTGGGGCGTGCGGCGGATACGGCGGTAATCAGGGTGGATTTACCGGCGTTGGGCATGCCTAACAAGCCGACGTCGGCGAGGAC
>NZ_JBQCTZ010000631.1:0-428 GCF_051963715.1 Neisseria sp. P0001.S005
CTCGCCCCGGCGACAGAAGAAGGCACGTTTACCGTTTCCTACTCCACCCAAAAGAAAAACACCAAAGCCTCACTGGCCGACACCCAAGCCGTCATCGAGCAATTTATCGCCGAAGGCCCGACCGAAGCCGAGCTGAAACAGGCCAAAGCCAACATCGTCGGCGGCTTTCCCCTGCGCTACGACTCCAACGACAAACTGCTCAACTACCTGAGCCTGATCGGCCTCTACAACCTGCCCAACGACTACTTGGAAGCCTACCCCAAAGCCATCAGCAGCCTGACCGTCGAACAAGTCCGAGACGCATGGCAACGCCGCGTCAAATTCAAAGACCTCAACACCGTCGTTGTCGGTGCAGAATAAAACGCTTTAAAACAACAGGCCGTCTGAAAGATTTTTCAGACGGCCTTTAGCTTTGTTTAAAATCAATC
>NZ_JBQCTZ010000632.1:0-426 GCF_051963715.1 Neisseria sp. P0001.S005
CAAGCATATTTTTATTATGATATGCTCCGACGAGAACAATTACCCGAATACGAAAGTCATTAACATGTTGAAAAAAAGTGTATCTTATGCCGGATCGGCAGCTTTGGTTTTATTACTTGCAGCCTGTGCCAGCCAACAACCGGCTCCTGTAGTCGTCGGCACACAAAGCGGTGGTTCAACAACAAGCTCTACCGCTGACAATCCTTACGGTGCAGCGCCTTACAATACCAACACCAGCCCAGCGGCAGATGCTCCATACACTCCGCCGGCAAGTACACCTGCTCCAACGTACAACAGCGGCAGCACCGGCACTTACACGCCTTCTTACGCACCTGTTGATATTAATGCAGCGACACATACCGTTGTTCGTGGTGATACCGTTTACAACATCTCCAAACGCTACAACATTACCCAAGACAATCTGCG
>NZ_JBQCTZ010000633.1:0-426 GCF_051963715.1 Neisseria sp. P0001.S005
TCGGGCGAAGTTTTCTTCTGTTTGGCAGTCTTGGAATGCGGTGTTTTCGTGTTGGCAGACAAGGGTAACTTCGCCTTGAGCTTCTTGCAGCGGTTCGGCCAAATCGAGTTTGAGGGTTTGCTTGTCGGTTTGCAGCCAGGCGGTGCGGCCTTGGGTTTTGATGATTTTGCCGTAAACGCCGATGGCATCGTTTTTGGGAATGTTTTTCTGTTCGGCAAGTTGTTGGGCCGAGAATAAGGGGGCTTGTTCGGCAAATGCGCCGCCGGTTTCGTGTTTGAAGTAGGCGGCGAGGTCTTGTTTGATGAGGGCTTGGGTCAGCAGTTTTTCGCCTTCGGTCAGGCGGTGTGCGAAGCCGTGTGTTTTGGGGGCGGATGCGGCATCCGTGGTCTTGGTGTCCGGTGTGCAGGCGCTCAGGAGTAAAAGCAG
>NZ_JBQCTZ010000634.1:0-425 GCF_051963715.1 Neisseria sp. P0001.S005
ATGCGCAAAGGCTACCTTGACCGACTCTTCGGCCTTACCCCCGAGTTCGGCTTGTCTGACATCCTCAACGGCAAAGCAGCTCCGGCTAAAGCCGTACAAGAAACCGGCATTGAAAACCTCCACCTCATCAGCAGCGGCAGCTATCCTAGCAATCCGTCTGAGCTTTTGATGGACAACCGTTTCAACGAGTTGCTTGCCAACGCTAGCCAACGCTACGACTACGTCATCTTGGACACGCCGCCCGTATTGGCCGTGACCGACGCCGTCATCATCGGCCAACATGCAGGCACCGTCCTGATGATCAGCCGTTATGCACATACGCGTGCACGAGAGCTTGAGGCCAGCGTTGAACGCCTCAAACAAAACCACATCAACATCAAAGGTGTCGTCCTCAACGGCATGAAGCGCGAAGCCAACAACAGCTA
>NZ_JBQCTZ010000635.1:0-425 GCF_051963715.1 Neisseria sp. P0001.S005
CGCAGCAAACAAGACGAATGGGTGGACATCCGCAGCGTCGGCGGCCGCAACACCTTTGACGACCGCAACAGCGTGCGCGCCCTGTTTGCCGAAACCACATACAGCCCCGGCGAAAAATGGGACATCACAGCCGCCGCCCGCATTGAAAAAGAAACGCACAAACGAAGCGGCGGCAGCGGCGCACTGCACCTCGATTTAGACAAAGGCCAGACCGTGTTCCTGCCCAAAATCGACATCGCCTTCAAACCCACCGACCAATGGGTCAGCGGCATCAAAGCCGCGCGCGGCTACAACCCCGGCGGCGCGGGCATCACCTTCGGTCGCCCCGTCGTAACCTACACTTATGAGCCCGAATATGTGAACAACTACGAGTGGTACACCCGCTGGCGCAGCGCAGACCGCCGCCTGCAACTCTCCGGCAACCT
>NZ_JBQCTZ010000636.1:0-425 GCF_051963715.1 Neisseria sp. P0001.S005
GTTTACGAAAAAGAAAAACAGAAGCTGCAAATCGAATTGTTGAAAGTACAAAGCTGGGTTAAAGATTCCGGTCAGCGTATCGTCAGCCTGTTTGAAGGCCGCGACGCAGCCGGTAAAGGCGGTACCATCAAACGCTTTATGGAACACCTGAATCCTCGTGGCGCGCGCGTGGTTGCTTTGGAGAAACCAACCACTACCGAACGCGGCCAATGGTATTTCCAACGCTACATCCAAAACCTGCCGACCGCAGGTGAAATGGTATTCTTCGACCGCTCATGGTACAACCGTGCCGGCGTAGAACGCGTAATGGGCTTCTGCGAACCTAACGAATACCTGCTCTTCATGCGCCAAACCCCTGAATTGGAACGTATGCTTGTTGCCAGCGGCATCCATCTGTTCAAATTCTGGTTCTCCGTATCCCGTGA
>NZ_JBQCTZ010000637.1:0-425 GCF_051963715.1 Neisseria sp. P0001.S005
GCACCATTGACGTAGTTCACTTTGTCGCCGACTTTGCCGTATTTCAGGCAGGATTCGTGGATGTTGTGCATGATGTCAAACAGGCGGCTGTCCACTTCTTCGCGTGTCCAAGACAGGCGGATGGCGTTTTGACTCATTTCCAAACCTGAAGTCGCTACACCGCCGGCGTTGGAGGCTTTGCCTGGAGCGTAGAGGATGCCGGTTTTGATAAATTGTTCGACTGCGCCTAAAGTTGACGGCATGTTCGCACCTTCGGCAACCACATAGCAACCGTTGGCCAGCAAGATTTTGGCAGCGTCTGCGTCCAATTCGTTTTGGGTGGCGCAAGGCAGGGCGACTTCGGCCGCAATGTTCCACGGTTTTTGGTTTTCAAAGTATTGCAGGCCTTGTTCTTTGGCGTAAGTGGCCACGCGTTCGCGGCGTAC
>NZ_JBQCTZ010000638.1:0-425 GCF_051963715.1 Neisseria sp. P0001.S005
ACACCGCGCGAACTCTTGGCGCGTATCAACGCCATCTTGCGCCGTGCACAACACAGCAACGAACAAAACAACGCGCCTAACAGCATTTCTGTCAGCGACGTTGTCCTCTACCCTGCCAAACGCCAAGCCAGCATCAAAGACACTCCGCTTGAATTGACCAGCACCGAGTTTAATCTGCTCGAAGTTTTGATGCGCCACGCCGGACAAGTTGTCAGCAAAGAAACTCTGTCCATCGAAGCACTCGACCGCAAACTGGCTAAATTTGACCGCAGCATCGACGTACACATCTCTAGCATCCGCCACAAATTGGGCGATGCTTCTCTGATTCAAACCGTACGCGGCTTAGGCTACCTGTTTGTTAAAAACTAAAGATTAAACAGATCAATGAAACTGTTTCAACGCATCTTCGCCACATTTTGCGCAGT
>NZ_JBQCTZ010000639.1:0-425 GCF_051963715.1 Neisseria sp. P0001.S005
TCGGCTTCGCTTACGCATTGTGGTTTAGCGGCAACGATGTGCATACCGATTTTGCGTGCTACGTCTTCAGAGCCTTTATACTCAACCAATACGCCTTCGGTAGCCAAAGCACCGTGGATGTAGGCAACCAGTTGGTTGGCAGTATCAATCACTTGGAAGCGGCGAACAGACATGTTCTCGCCCAATTTAGCGATGATGGCTTTGCGTTCTGCTTCAACCAGTTCGCTCAGCTCTTCAACAGAAGCCGGTTTTTTCTCGGCAGCAGTTTTAGCAACGAAGTTGGCAAATTCTACGAAGCCGGCGTCTTTAGCAACGAAGTCGGTTTCGCAGTTTACTTCAACCAATGCACCGACATTGCCGTTGATCGCGTAAGCCAATACGCCTTCGGCAGCAGTACGGCCAGCCAGTTTACCGGCTTTCGCACC
>NZ_JBQCTZ010000640.1:0-425 GCF_051963715.1 Neisseria sp. P0001.S005
GCGGCGGATACGGCGGTAATCAGGGTGGATTTACCGGCGTTGGGCATGCCTAACAAGCCGACGTCGGCGAGGACTTTAAGCTCGAGTTGCAGGGAACGGGTTTCGCCTTCTTCGCCGGGCGTGGATTGTTTGGGCGCGCGGTTGACGGAGGATTTGAAGTGGATGTTGCCCAAGCCGCCTTTGCCGCCTTTGGCGAGGCAGACGCGCTGGCCGTGGTGAGTGAGGTCGGCAACGATTTCGTCTGTATCGAGGTCGCGGATAAGGGTGCCGACGGGCATTTTGAGGACGATGTCGTCCGCACCTGCGCCATAGCGGTCGGAGCCGTGGCCTTTTTCGCCGTTTTTGGCTTGGTAGCGTTTGACGAAGCGGTATTCGACGAGGGTGTTGGTGTTTTCGTCGGCTTCTGCCCAAACGCTGCCGCCTTT
>NZ_JBQCTZ010000641.1:0-423 GCF_051963715.1 Neisseria sp. P0001.S005
GCCAGCATGATCAAGGTCACAGTTTTTGCAAAAGTTTTCTTCATGGTTTGATTCTCCATCAGGGGTTAAGCTGTATATAGAGCAGTATGGCACAACCTTTCATTAATATATTTTCTGATAAGTAAAGACAGATTAAACTAAGATAACGCTTTTGATGAACGGTTAACTTCAAAAACAAACGGCAATTCCAATAGAATATTTATAAAATTTAATATAATTGGCATAAAATTGCGCATACATCAACCGCATTCGGTAGTGATACAATGACGACTTGTCTGAACTACCGGAAACACCCGTCATGAGTACCTACGCACTGGCACACATCATCCACGTTTATTGCGCGATTGCCTTTGTCGGCGGCGTATTTTTCGAAATGCTGGTTCTCTCCGTTTTGCACACCGGCCGCGTTTCGCGCGAATCGCG
>NZ_JBQCTZ010000642.1:0-423 GCF_051963715.1 Neisseria sp. P0001.S005
CCGTCAAACCCTGTACCATTGCTATTCAAACCAACCGTTTTTTGACCTTCCATGCTGACTTACACACCGCCCGATCCCCGCCGCCCCCAAAAAACCCATGAAAAACCATGGCTTCTGCTGCTGATGGCCTTTGCCTGGCTGTGGCCGGGTGTGTTCTCGCATGACTTGTGGAACCCTGCCGAACCCTCCCTCTTTACCGCCTCCGAGTCCATGAAAAACGGTGGCAGCCTGTTGGTTGCACAAATCTTCGGCCAATCCGACTTCACCATCTCCCCTGCTTTTTTGTGGGCGGCAACCGCATTCCAAACCCTGTTTTCGCCTTGGGCGGCCGATGCCTATGATGCCGCACGTTTTGCCGGCGTGGTATTTACCGCCATCGGACTGACCGCCTGCGGTTTTGCCGGTTTCAACTTTCTCGGCAGA
>NZ_JBQCTZ010000643.1:0-423 GCF_051963715.1 Neisseria sp. P0001.S005
TTGGCTTTGATTTTTTCATGCAATACTGCCACGCCGACAGTGCCGAAATCTTCTTTCAACAATTCGTTCAGGCAGAATTCCATGGTAACGCGGCTGTCGTCCACTTCGTCAACAACCAGTACGTTTTTGCCTTTCAGGGCATCTGGAACGGGATCAAGCCATTGGACTTTTTTCACTTCCTCGGTCACTTGACCTTCGTTATCACTGTCGTAGTAGGCTGTGGTGACGGCGTAAATCGGAATTTCCAAGAAGCAGCGCAACATGCGGGCAGGGATAAAACCGCCGCCGCCAATGGCAATCATGGCATCGTATTTGGTGCCGGAGTTTTGGATTTTTTCCGCCAATTCTTTGATTACGCGGTGGATGTCGTCGTAGGTGTACCAGATTTTACGTTTCATGGTGTGCTTCCGAAGAGGAAAATAC
>NZ_JBQCTZ010000644.1:0-423 GCF_051963715.1 Neisseria sp. P0001.S005
GTCGAGCGCAATCGTACGCGCGAGGGCAACGCGGCGCGACATACCGCCGGAAAGCTCGGAAGGCATCAGGTTTTCAATGCCGCGTAAACCGACTGCATTCAGTTTCAGCAATACTAAATCGCGAATGACCGCCTCGGGCAAATCCGTCAGCTCGCGCATGGGGAAAGCGATGTTGTCGAAGACGGATAAGTCGGTGAACAATGCGCCGTGTTGGAACAAAACGCCCATGCGGCGGCGGTGTTCGTACAGCTCCTGCGCTGAAAATGCGGCCAAATCACGTCCTTCAATCAGCACTTTGCCCGATTGCGGGCGGATTTGACCCGTAATCAGGCGCATCAGCGTGGTTTTACCGCTGCCCGAACCACCCATTACGGCGGCGAAATTGCCTTGTGGAATGCTGAAGTTGATGTTGTTCAGAATAGG
>NZ_JBQCTZ010000645.1:0-422 GCF_051963715.1 Neisseria sp. P0001.S005
AAGCCGTTGAGGAGCGGTTTGCCTGCTTCGTAGGAGAAATCGACGTGATCAAACTTGATTTCGCCTCGGGTGACTTTAAGCGGCAGGGCTTGCGGTTTGTCGAGGATGGTGTGGGGTTTGGACAGGGTAGCCATGCCGTCGTTGACGGTACCGATGTTTTCAAACAATCGGGCGGATTCCCACATGATGTATTGCGACAAACCGTTCACACGCAATGCCATGGCCGTGGCGGTGGCTACCGCGCCTACGCCGACTTGGCCGTGATACCAAAGCCAAATACCCAAGGCGGTCGTACCGACGGTCAGCGAGCTGTTGACGATAAAACTGCAGGTATACAGCAGCGTTGCCAAACGCATTTGGGCATGGACGGTTACCATAAACTCTTCCATCGACTGCTTGGCATAAGCGGCCTCGCGTGCGCC
>NZ_JBQCTZ010000646.1:0-422 GCF_051963715.1 Neisseria sp. P0001.S005
GTGTAAACCGCCATTTCAAATGCGGTAAAGTGCGGATAGAGGATGATGACTTTTTCGCCGGCGGCGAGGGCTTCGTCAAGATGGTGTTTGTCTTGATAGCGTACCAACGAGCGCAGCTTGTCCGCAGGTGCGTACCAGTAGAGGCCGTATTCGAGCATCAGCTTTGCCATGTGTTGGAAGTGGCGTTTGAGCAGGGCAGTGCGCTGGCTGTCGTTCAGCTCGGGAAAGCATTTTTTAAGGTTGACCTCGCCGACTTTGCGGCGCGGTTTGACTGCGTAATAGGCGAGAATACCGATCGCGTCGGCAATCTTGTGCAACACGCAAAAAGGCAGCAGGCGGATGAGGTAGAGAAAAAGGAAGGCGGCTTTCATGAAGGCTCGCTGTATGTGGGCAAAGGGCTATTATAACCGAAAGGCCGTCTG
>NZ_JBQCTZ010000647.1:0-422 GCF_051963715.1 Neisseria sp. P0001.S005
CGTCAAAACGGCAAAACAGGTTGAAATCGACGCGGGTGATGAGGCTGTGCTCGAGTTCGGGATCGGAGAGGCTGTGCTATTGTCCGCGCAGGACGGCTTTGAACATGGATAGCAGTGGATAGGTGGGACGGCCGCGGTGGTCTCTAAGGTAATGGGTTCTTTGACGGTTCAGGTACTGTTCGATCGGCTGCCAATCAATCACTTGATCCAACTTCAATAGTGGGAAGCGGTCGATGTGTTTGGCAATCATGGCTTGTGCGGTTTATTGAAAGAAGGTGGTCATGAAAAATCCCCTAAATGTCTTGGTAGGAATTTAGGGGATTTGGGGGAATTTTGCAAAGGTCTCTATCCATTTATCCCTTTACCCAATGTAAAGTCTCCATTTGTCCAGGTCTTCATTCCCGGCCCCATACAAAGCCGCC
>NZ_JBQCTZ010000648.1:0-422 GCF_051963715.1 Neisseria sp. P0001.S005
GCACCTTTGGCGTCAACAGATTTCACAGAACCTTTAACCAAAGAACCTTTGTCGTTTACGCTGATGAAGTTACCGAAAGGATCGCCTTCCAGTTGTTTGATGCCCAAAGAGATACGCTCTTTGTCAACGTCGATTGCCAATACAACGGCTTCAACTTCTTCGCCTTTTTTGTATTTGCGTACAGCTTCTTCGCCAGCTTCAGTCCAAGACAGGTCAGACAGGTGAACCAGACCGTCGATACCGCCGGGCAGGCCTACGAATACGCCGAAGTCAGTGATAGATTTAACCGCACCGGAGATTTTGTCGCCTTTATTGTGGTTGGCGGCAAATTCTTCCCAAGGATTGGCTTGGCATTGTTTCATACCCAAAGAGATACGGCGGCGGTCTTCGTCGATTTCCAGGATCATTACTTCAACTTCGTC
>NZ_JBQCTZ010000649.1:0-422 GCF_051963715.1 Neisseria sp. P0001.S005
CTGGACGACATCCGCGCCTTCCACCGCACCCACTACGGCAAAGACAACGCCATCGTCGCCATCGTCGGCGACCTCAATCGCAAACAGGCAGAGCAACTGGTCGAACGCGTCCTCAAAGACCTGCCGGCCAAAGCCACCGCAACCCACGCCATCCCGCCCGTTTCCAAACAAACCGCTCAACGCCGCGACATCCCCTTTGCCGGCACACAGGCACAAGTCCTGCTCGGCACCTCCCTCATCAAACGCCACGACCCTGACTACTATGCCCTCGTTGCCGGAAACTACATCCTCGGCGGCGGCGGTTTCGACAGCCGCCTCATGAAAGTTTTGCGCGACCAACACGGTTACACCTACGGCGTATACAGCAGCCTCGCCCCGGCGACAGAAGAAGGCACGTTTACCGTTTCCTACTCCACCCAAAA
>NZ_JBQCTZ010000650.1:0-421 GCF_051963715.1 Neisseria sp. P0001.S005
CCCTGCGCCAACTGCTTGAGGTAGTGGAAATATTGGAGGTACATCGGATCATTGAGGTGGTATTTGGCTTCGATGTTGGCCATGACCGCAGGCGGCAAATTGCGTTCGCCTGTGAACGGGCTGCCCGGTGCAAGCCGCATCAGGAAAAACGATACGGTAATCAACACCAGCATGGTCGGGATGGAAGCACATATCCGTTTGATGATGAATTTCAACATAATCAGGCTGTCCTGTCTGAACATACCGGACTCGTGAAAACAAAGCTGACCTGAAGCGGAAATCGGATGAATGGCAGCAGGCGTCTGTAACGTCGCCGCGCCGGTTTCTCTCTCTATTCCGACCGGGTTATTGTTTTTATTCGGAGTCGGGTAAGGTTTTTTTAGTTTTTAGATAATTGTTGTTATAAGGCCGTCTGAAACTT
>NZ_JBQCTZ010000651.1:0-421 GCF_051963715.1 Neisseria sp. P0001.S005
CCTACCGTTTCGACCGCTACAAAAAAGAAGCCAAACCGGCCAAATTTGCAGAAGCCGTGTTCCACAGCGCACACGAAGCCGCCGTCAAAGAAGCCCTGCGCGTTGCCGAAGCGCAAGTTTACGGGCAAAGCCTCTGCCGCGACTTGGGCAATGCCGCGCCCAACGAATGCACGCCTGAATTCCTCGCGCGTACCGCCAAAGCCGAAGCCGAAAAATTGGGCGCACACGCCAAAATTATTGAAAAAGACTACATCAAAGAAAACATGGGTTCGTTCTGGTCTGTCGCCAAAGGCAGCGTCGAAGACCCATATTTGGTCGAACTGAGCTATTTCGGTGCGTCCGACAAAGAAGCCGCGCCTGTGGTATTGGTCGGCAAAGGCATTACCTTCGACACCGGCGGCATTTCCCTCAAACCCGGCCT
>NZ_JBQCTZ010000652.1:0-419 GCF_051963715.1 Neisseria sp. P0001.S005
GCTTGGCGGCCGAAGCCTTCGTTTGGCAGCTGCTCTTCGTAGTATTCGCCGATTTGGATGGTTGTGCCGGGAATTTCTTCTTGGATTTCCTCGATGGTTTTTTCTACGTCGGGGTAGGTGTAGTCTTCATCGGCAACAATCAGCCAGCGGCGGAAGGTTTGGTATTCGCCGGTATCGCGGTCGATTTCGACGCGCACGTCCATGTGCTCGCGGTCGGCTTTTTTCTTGGCAGCAGTAGAGAGGGCGAATTCAAGGGCTTTGAATACGACTTCCGTTTCAACGTTTTTTTCACTTGCCAGCGCTTCGGCCAGCTGTAACATTTCGCGACTCATTTTCTAGAATCTCCAAGTAATCGGTTTTTAAAATTTAAATTCGGGGCGCAAACGGGCTTTGTCGATGTTGCTCAATTCGATTTGGGC
>NZ_JBQCTZ010000653.1:0-419 GCF_051963715.1 Neisseria sp. P0001.S005
GCCGGTGCTGCTGTCGAAGTAGATGTCAGCAAAATCGAAGCAGGCCAAATGCTGACTGCCGAATGGCAGGGCAAACCGATTTGGCTGGTCAACCGCACAGATCAACAGCTCAAAGACTTGAAAAGTTTGGATGGCGCAGTTGTCGATCCCAATTCCGAAGTGGATCATCAGCCCGAAAACTGTAAAAACGAGCACCGTTCGATCAAACCGAACCTCCTCGTTGCTATCGGTATCTGTACCCACCTGGGTTGCTCTCCGACTTACCGTCCCGATATTGCTCCCGCTGACTTGGGCGCAGACTGGAAAGGCGGCTTCTTCTGCCCTTGCCACGGTTCGAAATTCGACATTGCAGGCCGAGTATACAAAGGTGTTCCTGCACCGACCAACTTGGTTGTACCGCCTTACAAATATCTGAGCGA
>NZ_JBQCTZ010000654.1:0-418 GCF_051963715.1 Neisseria sp. P0001.S005
CCGCCGCAGGTCATGCCTTCGATGTTTAATGTGATGGTTTGCATAGGGTTTCCTTTCTGTTGGAATGAGGCTGAGGTTTTAAAGCCCGTTGCAGCCAAAGCTTTCAGGTAACCTGAAATGATGGGTCTGCTCTTGCTTTCCCGCTAAGTGCCGCCACTATAAAGCTTTACCCGAAGTAAAGGTCAAGCATCATGATGAACATCAGCCAGGCCGCGGCCGAGAGCGGCCTTTCCGCCAAACAAATCCGCGACTACGAAAAGCACGGCCTAATCGCCCCGGCCGCGCGCAGCGAAGCGGGCTACCGCCGCTACGGACAGGCCGACCTTGTCCGGCTGCGCTTTATCCGCCATGCGCGGGAAGTGGGCTTTTCGCTGCCGCAGATCGGGCAGCTTTTGAGCCTGCAACACAACCCGCAGCG
>NZ_JBQCTZ010000655.1:0-417 GCF_051963715.1 Neisseria sp. P0001.S005
GAATCTAAAGAGCGACGTGCACTCTTCAAAAACAGATCCGTACCTTCGCGACGTGCTAATTTACATTTAGGGCCAATATAACGTGCCATGTTTTAAATCACTCCAATATTAAATACGACGTTTTTTAGGCGGACGGCAACCGTTATGAGGCAACGGGGTAACGTCAGTAATGCTGGTAATCTTGAAACCAAGAGCGTTTAAAGCACGTACAGAAGATTCGCGACCAGGGCCAGGGCCTTTAATGCGGACTTCTAAATTTTTAACGCCATACTCTTGGGCAACTTTACCAGCTGCTTCTGCTGCAACTTGTGCTGCAAATGGTGTACTTTTACGAGAACCTTTAAAACCAGCGCCGCCAGAGGTAGCCCAAGACAATGCATTGCCTTGACGGTCAGTGATTGTAATGATGGTATTGTT
>NZ_JBQCTZ010000656.1:0-417 GCF_051963715.1 Neisseria sp. P0001.S005
GCCACACAACGGACATTGTCCACCAAAATCGGGCGCACCCAATTCGAATAGGAAAGGCGGTTGTCTTTAGTAAAGGAAGACAAAATACCGCACAGGCGCTCCGCCCAGTCGCTTGGTCGGAAAATCTTGCCTTTGCTGGTCGTACCATGGATCACAACTTCATAAGGATTACACACTAACATAAGCAGCTTCCTGAGAGTAAATGGCTGAAGGAATATTTCGCCAGTGCCAACATCAGAAAAAGTTCCGATACATAGCAACAGATTATTGAAAAAATATCAGTAAGGTTTTGAAATACGACAATGATGAGACGGCTTGCCGATCCTGACAATCCGTTTCAAATTCTTTGATTATTATACCCGATACGCCTCTTTTTCTTCAAAAATCATTTGAAAAATAACAACAGGCCGTCTGAAA
>NZ_JBQCTZ010000657.1:0-416 GCF_051963715.1 Neisseria sp. P0001.S005
CGGCGCATACAATCACGAAAAGGAAATTCCATGAGTCGCGTATTACTCGTAGATGACGATGCCCTCTTGACCGAATTACTGACCGAATACCTGACTGCCGAAGGCCTCAACGTCCACAGCGTTTCTGACGGCGAAGCCGGCGTTCAAGAAATTCTGACCGGACAATACGATGTCGTCGTATTAGACTCCATGATGCCTAAAATGAACGGTTTGGACGTTTTGAAAAACGTACGCACCCAAAGCACTGTGCCCATCATCATGCTGACCGCAAAAGGTGACGACATCGACCGCATTATCGGTTTAGAAATGGGTGCGGACGATTATGTACCGAAACCATGCACACCGCGCGAACTCTTGGCGCGTATCAACGCCATCTTGCGCCGTGCACAACACAGCAACGAACAAAACAACGCGCC
>NZ_JBQCTZ010000658.1:0-416 GCF_051963715.1 Neisseria sp. P0001.S005
GCAATCATGCTGCCTTTCTGGACCTCTTTCCTGTTGCGTGTTTACGCATGGATGGGCTTATTGGGACACAACGGCATCATCAATAATTTCTTAATCAAATATGGAATCATCAGCGAGCCTTTAGACCTGTTCTACAATTCTTTCTCGCTGAATTTGGTGATGGTTTACGCCTATTTGCCGTTTATGATTTTGCCGCTGTACACACAATTGGTAAAACTGGACAACCGTCTGCTCGAAGCCGCTTCCGACTTGGGTGCGGGTCCGATCAAATCGTTCTTTACCATTACCCTGCCTTTGTCCAAAACCGGCATCATCGCAGGCTCTATGCTGGTCTTCGTTCCGGCCGTCGGTGAATTTGTGATTCCTGAATTGGTGGGCGGTTCTGAAAACCTGATGATCGGTAAAGTATTGTGGCA
>NZ_JBQCTZ010000659.1:0-415 GCF_051963715.1 Neisseria sp. P0001.S005
AATTCTACCTAGTTTGTTGTAATACTCAAAGCATTATTTAAAATAAGGTAAAGTTTTATGATATTGCTCAATACTCAGGCAGGGTTGTTTTCATCAAAGTGAACCACTTCGATACCGAATTTTTCTGCCACGGCATCGCCTAAGGCGCGTACGCCGTAACGTTCTGTCGCGTGGTGGCCGGCGCTGATAAATGCTACACCTGTTTCATTGGCAAGATGATATTGCGCTTCGGAAATTTCACCGGTCAGATACGCATCGACACCTTCGTCTACGGCCGTCTGAAAAAATCCCTGCGCACCGCCGCTGCACCAGGCAATACGTTTGATTTCGCGTTCAAAATCGCCGATAACGGTCGGCTTGCGGCCGAATACCGCCTCAATGCGTTCAGACAACTGCGCCAATGTTTGCGTGGTTT
>NZ_JBQCTZ010000660.1:0-415 GCF_051963715.1 Neisseria sp. P0001.S005
CTACGAATTCGGATTGCCACTGATGGATATTTCATCCGCGCGCAGTGGCAATTTGCGTTTGCACTGGTTTGCCGATTATTCTGAAATCGATGCCGAAAGCTGGCTGGACAATCATTCAGACGGCCTTGAGGCAGGCATCTCCACTCCCCGATTCTCCGTATCCGAAGCCGATTATCTCGAGCATATCCGTCAAATCCACGAAGCCATCCGCCGCGGCGATACTTATCAAATCAATTACACCGCTCGCCTGTACCTGCAAACGTACGGCAATCCGATTCAGCTTTACCGCCGTTTGCGCCAGCCTGTGCCGTATGCCGTTTTGTCTTGTCTGCCCGACAGGGCAGGGCAGGAAGCGTGGACTTTGTGTTTTTCTCCCGAACTTTTCCTCAAAATCGATTCAGACGGCCTGATCACA
>NZ_JBQCTZ010000661.1:0-414 GCF_051963715.1 Neisseria sp. P0001.S005
GCCTTTAGGGGAGAGACGTTTTATTTTTTCCCGTGAGATTTTTTGACATCTGCTTCAGTAATCGTACCGCCGCCATTGTTGAAGGCGTTCATGATGTAAGTGGCAATGGCGGCAACATCGGCATCATTGATGGCGGTAGCAGGCATAAAGCCGTTGTAGGATTTGCCGTTTACTTTAATCGGGCCGTTGATGCCTTTGGTCATGCTTTGCAACAGCACTTGCGGTTTTTTATTGATATAGTCGGACTGGAATAAAGGCGGGAACATGGCGCCCCGGCCTTCGCCTTTTTTACCGTGGCAGGCGGCGCAGTTGGTTTCGTAAATTTTTTGTCCTTTGTTCATCAGCGCGGCATCAGCGGCAAAAGCGGTTGGGATGCTGAGTGCGGTCAGAAGGAGCAGGATAGGGCGGAGTGCA
>NZ_JBQCTZ010000662.1:0-413 GCF_051963715.1 Neisseria sp. P0001.S005
GAGTTGCATTTCGAGCTTCTGGTTGACTTGTGCGGTGTCGATTACAGCACTTACAAAAACGAAGTATGGCAGGGCAAACGCTTTGCCGTCGTCAGTCAGCTGCTTTCCGTTAAAAACAATCAACGCATCCGCGTACGCGTCTGGGTTTCAGACGACGATTTCCCCGTAGTCGAATCCGTCGTCGATATTTACAACAGCGCGGATTGGTACGAACGCGAAGCCTTCGATATGTACGGCATCATGTTCAACAACCACCCGGACTTGCGTCGCATCCTGACCGATTATGGTTTCGTCGGACATCCGTTCCGCAAAGACTTCCCGATTTCCGGCTATGTGGAAATGCGTTACGACGAAGAGCAAAAACGCGTGATTTACCAACCTGTTACCATTGAGCCGCGCGAGATCACGCCGCG
>NZ_JBQCTZ010000663.1:0-412 GCF_051963715.1 Neisseria sp. P0001.S005
CACTGCTAAAGGATAAGAAAATGGGCTTTTTGCAAGGCAAAAAAATTCTGATTACCGGCATGATCTCCGAGCGTTCCATCGCTTACGGCATCGCCAAAGCCTGCCGCGAACAAGGCGCGGAATTGGCATTCACCTACGTTGTCGACAAACTGGAAGAGCGCGTCCGTAAAATGGCGGCCGAACTCGGCTCCGAACTCGTGTTCCGCTGCGACGTTGCCAGCGACGACGAAATCAACCAAGTTTTCGTTGACTTGGGCAAACATTGGGACGGCTTGGACGGCCTCGTTCACTCCATCGGCTTCGCCCCTAAAGAAGCTTTGAGCGGCGACTTCCTCGACAGCATCAGCCGCGAAGCGTTCAACACCGCTCACGAAATCTCCGCATACAGCCTGCCTGCGCTGGCAAAAGCCGC
>NZ_JBQCTZ010000664.1:0-412 GCF_051963715.1 Neisseria sp. P0001.S005
GTATCTGATATAAAGGGGAACAGGTATGTTTCGTATATGCGCACTCCGAGTATCAAGAGATAATGGGGAAGAGGGGGATAAAATCTGTCGTTTAATGGCTCGGATTAGGACGTCTTCCGAGTGAGTTTGATTATACGCTAATAATAACTATTATCAATAGCAAAATTAAAAAAATAAGGGATTTTTCTATAATAGATTGTTTTGTATGAGAATTAAATTTCAGTATCGGCTTTGCCATGATTGAAAAGGCCGTCTGAACGTCAAACAAACAGGCCGGTTGAAATAGGGTAGGGCAAACATTTCAACCCTATATTTCAGACGGCCTTTTGATTTGCTTCAATCACTCATAAACCCAAGCAATCAACATATCCAAAGCCATATAAAATACCGTATAATCAAGGCCAAATTAACT
>NZ_JBQCTZ010000665.1:0-411 GCF_051963715.1 Neisseria sp. P0001.S005
AGGAAGTTTTTTTCATGGGAGTGTCCTGAATATTGGGTTGATATGTGTTTATTGTTTGTTTTGACCGGCAGATTCACCATCTGCGTTTTTCTCAGCAAAGCTGGTCATGAATTTGCCGATAAGGTTTTCCAAAACCATGGCGGAGCTGGTAACAGTAATGGTGTCGCCTGCCGCCAAAGAATCGGTATCGCCGCCTTGTTGCAGGCCGATGTATTGTTCGCCCAACAGGCCTGAAGTCAGGATTTGTGCAGAAACGTCGCTGCTGAACTGATATTGGCTGTCCAGATTGAGGGCGACTTTTGCCTGATAGGATTTAGGGTCGAGCTGAATAGAGGCAACGCGGCCCACCAGTACGCCTGCGGATTTGACCGGAGCGTTGGTTTTCAAGCCGCCGATGTCGCTGAAATCGGC
>NZ_JBQCTZ010000666.1:0-410 GCF_051963715.1 Neisseria sp. P0001.S005
GAAGAAATATTGTCTGCTCTGGTGGGTGCAGTCAATCAGGTTCTTTGGGACTACCTGCTGATTTATGCCTTAATCGGTATCGGCCTGTTTTTTACCCTGTACTTGGGCGCGCCGCAAGTGACCAAATTGGGGACGGGTTTCAAATCTGTTTTCGGCGGCTTGTTCAGCAAAAAAGACAAAGACCACGAAGGCAAATCCCTGTCTCAATTTCAAGCACTTGCCGTAGCGATTTCCGCTCAAATCGGTACCGGTAACGTTGCCGGTGTCGCCACTGCAATTACTGCCGGCGGCCCGGGTGCCATTTTTTGGATGTGGTTGTCTGCCATTTTGGGCATGTCTACCATTTTTGCAGAAGCCGTTTTGGCGCAAAAATACCGCGTGGTCAGCCACGGCAAATACATCGGCGGCCC
>NZ_JBQCTZ010000667.1:0-409 GCF_051963715.1 Neisseria sp. P0001.S005
ACACTATCAAGGGATAAAAAGCCCGTATTAATAAGGTAAAACAATGTACTTAGGAATAGACGTATCAAAGAAGACTATAGACTGCTGTCTGATAAAAGAAGACAGCAAAAGGCAGAAACAATTTAAGAACGAACAAGGAGGCTTTGAACAACTCAAGCAGTGGTTAGATGACAATCACGCAACATCAGAGCTTAAATGCTGTTGTGAAGCAACAGGTACATATTACAGACAACTGGCTTTATATCTCAAAAACTACTACAAAATCAGCGTAGAGAACCCAAGAAAAATAAAAGGCTACGCCATATCAGAACTGCAAAGAGCTAAAACAGACAAACAAGATGCAAAACTGATAGCCATGTATTGCCAAGAAAAAAGCCACAGATTGAGAGAATGGCAACCGCCGGAAAAA
>NZ_JBQCTZ010000668.1:0-409 GCF_051963715.1 Neisseria sp. P0001.S005
GTGGTGATTATGGCGGAACTCTTGGGCGCGAGCGAAGGCGTGGGCGCGCGGATTGCGGACGCGAGGGCGATGCTGGAAACTTCGACGGTGATGGCTTATGTGGTGTTGGTTATCGTGTTTGTGTCACTGTTTGAATACCTGATTACCAAACCTTTGGAAATTTTGTTTATGCCGTGGAGGAGATGATGCTCTGTCTTGAAAACGTGTGTTTTGAAATTCTCCGCGACCCCATCGTGCGCGATTTCAGTTTGAACTTGCAACATGGCGAAGTGAAAGCCTTGTTCGGGCCGAGCGGCTGTGGCAAGACGACGGTTTTGCGTTTGATTGCGGGCTTGGAAACGCCGAAATCGGGCACGATACGCAATACTTTCCGCAAAACGGGTTTTCTGTTTCAGGAAAACCGCCTGCC
>NZ_JBQCTZ010000669.1:0-409 GCF_051963715.1 Neisseria sp. P0001.S005
CCGCGCGGCAATCATGATGACCTCATAAACAATATCTGCGCTAAACTATTAACTCTGCCCGAAACCACGCAAGTTATCGCCGGACACGGTCGCATGACCAGCATCGGGCATGAGAAAAGGTACAATCCGTTTCTGGTTCGTTAATATGAATGTTGTATAAAGCCAACATTCTGGCATACACAGATTATGCGTACAAAGGAAAACTGGCATACAATTTGCAGGGATAACACCCGAAAGATTAAGTACCTAATCTCCGGCAAATGCCAAAATGAACTAAAGCACAAAGATAACAAGGTATTACGCAATACAACCTGATTTATCGAAAACCGGACATCTCTAAACCCCAAGCCTTACTCGCAGTGAAATTGTTACAAAGTGACAATAAATGTCAGTCAGGCCGTCTGAACGG
>NZ_JBQCTZ010000670.1:0-408 GCF_051963715.1 Neisseria sp. P0001.S005
AGCCGCTCACGGGCGCTTTCCAGTTGTCGGGCATTGGTCGGTAACACGTCGGCAACGTGTTCAGGAAGCTGCCAAGACTTCATGAGAATCTACCTCTGTTTTTTTTGTAAACATAAAGGGCTGCTTAAATTTAAAACCAAATCAGCCTGACAACTGAAATTTTCCTGAATGCATCAACGATAAATCCGATGCGGCTTCAACAAAACTGATTTTAAATTTAAACAGCCCCTGAGTAACGGCTTCAAACCGTCGAGTTATTAAAATCAGACTTTACCATATTAAAACGAATTTTGCACCCTGTTTACAGAGAACGTAAAAAAACATTAAAAACAAGGCCGTCTGAAAACCAAATGCATAGCTGCATCATTTTCAGACGGCCTTATTCATGCCTGAACAACCCGACGCTTA
>NZ_JBQCTZ010000671.1:0-408 GCF_051963715.1 Neisseria sp. P0001.S005
TTTGATTTCAACAGCATTGAAGGCAAGAAAAAAATTGTCGGCAACCTGCCGTACAATATTTCCACGCCGCTTTTGTTCCGATTGAGCGAAGTGGCAGACGATGTGAACGATATGCACTTTATGCTGCAAAAAGAAGTGGTCGAACGCATGGTGGCGCAGCCGAAAACCAACGACTATGGCCGTCTGGGCGTGATGCTGCAATATTTCTTCGATATGGAAATGTTGATTGAAGTACCGCCCGAGTCCTTTGATCCTGCACCGAAAGTAGATTCGGCCGTCGTGCGCATGATTCCGGTGAAACACCGCATCGGTAAAGCGGAAGATTTTGAACATTTTGCCAAACTGGTGAAACTGGCTTTCCATCAACGCCGCAAAACCATACGCAATAATTTGAAGGAACTTGCCGGC
>NZ_JBQCTZ010000672.1:0-407 GCF_051963715.1 Neisseria sp. P0001.S005
AAAGCACGTTTTGAAAAAATGCTGGCCAGCCAAGAAGTCGCCACGCTGATTACCGCTTTGGGCGCAGGCATCGGCAAAGAAGAATTCAATGCCGAAAAACTGCGCTACCACCGCATCATCATCATGACCGATGCCGACGTGGACGGCGCGCACATCCGCACCCTGCTCCTGACCTTCTTCTACCGCCAAATGCCCGAGCTGGTCGAACGCGGCTACATCTACATCGCCCAGCCGCCTTTGTACAAAGCCAAATACGGCAAACAAGAGCGCTATCTCAAAGACGAATTGGAAAAAGACCAATGGCTGCTCGGTTTGGCCTTGGAAAAAGCCAAAATCGTTTCAGACGGCCGCACCATCGAAGGCGAAGAGCTTGCCAATACCGCCAAACAATTCCTGTTGGCCAAAAC
>NZ_JBQCTZ010000673.1:0-407 GCF_051963715.1 Neisseria sp. P0001.S005
GCAATATCACGGCTCAATACGACGGTTGCGTCCAAGTGGGCGAAAGTTGTCGCTGGAGACGGGTCAGTCAAGTCATCAGCAGGTACATATACGGCTTGGATGGAAGTAATGGAACCGGTTTGGGTAGAGGTAATACGCTCTTGCAAACGACCCATTTCTTCAGCCAATGTCGGTTGGTAACCCACTGCAGAAGGCATACGGCCCAACAGTGCAGATACTTCGGTACCGGCCAGAGTGTAACGGTAGATGTTGTCAACGAAGAACAATACGTCGCGACCTTTACCGTTTTCGTCTTTTTCGTCACGGAAGTATTCGGCCATAGTCAAACCGGTCAAAGCAACGCGCAGACGGTTGCCTGGAGGTTCGTTCATTTGGCCATACACCATGGCTACTTTATCCAATACGTT
>NZ_JBQCTZ010000674.1:0-407 GCF_051963715.1 Neisseria sp. P0001.S005
ATTTCAGGAAAATCCAGTCCTTGGAAAAGTTGCTGAAGATATTGCTTTTTGTCGGCTAGTTGTTGCTGGTAGGCAGTCATTGGGGCAGTCTTTCAGAAAATAATGGCGAATTATAATATAGTTGGCGTAAAGATACGAAAGGCCGTCTGAAACATCGGTTTCAGACGGCCTTTGATTTCAAAGCATCAGCTTGTCAATCAGCCTTGCATTTGTTTGGCTTGAACGGCAGTCAGGGCGATGGTGAAGACGATGTCTTCAATCAATGCGCCGCGTGACAAGTCGTTAACCGGTTTACGCAAACCTTGCAACAACGGGCCTACGCTCAGGACGTTGGCGCTGCGTTGTACGGCTTTGTAAGTACAGTTGCCGGTGTTGAGGTCTGGGAAAACCAAAACGGTTGCTTGACC
>NZ_JBQCTZ010000675.1:0-407 GCF_051963715.1 Neisseria sp. P0001.S005
GGCAAATCCGAAGCCGAATACATCCGCAAAACCCCGACCGGCTGGCTCGGCATGATTGAACACCACTTCATGTCCACTTGGATTTTACAGCCTAAAGACGGCCAAAGCATATGCACCGCAGGCGACTGCCGTATCGACATCAAACGCCGCAACGACAACCTGTACAGCGCGAGCGTCAGCGTGCCTTTAGCCGCCATCCAAGCCGGCGCAAAAGCCGAAACTGCCATCAATCTGTATGCCGGTCCGCAAACCACTTCCGTTATCGCCAACATCGCCGACAAACTGCAACTGGCCAAAGACTACGGCAAAGTACACTGGTTCGCCTCCCCACTCTTCTGGCTCTTGAACCAACTGCACAACATCATCGGCAACTGGGGCTGGGCAATCATCGTTTTGACCATCATCGT
>NZ_JBQCTZ010000676.1:0-407 GCF_051963715.1 Neisseria sp. P0001.S005
ACCACCATTGCCATGAAAAACCAAGCCTTTGCCACATCGGGCGGCTATGGCACGGTAATGGACGAAGCTGGCAAATTCACCCATCTTTTTGATCCGCGAACAGGTGGAAGCCAACCGCGTTATAAAAGCATGAGCGTCATGGCGGAGAGTGCGGCGGTTGCCGATGCCTTTTCCACCGCATTCTCCATTATGGATGAGTCGGCCATCCGTACTGCGGCTCAAGTTAAAAAGGCACAGGTTTGGCTGGTGATGCCGAATAATGAATTGAAGAAGATTAGAAGTTGAGGAGAAGGGCAGCCTTGCCTGTGATTTTGACTATGTGTATAGGGCAGAGACCTTTGCAAAATTCCTTTCCTTCCAACAGCCGAAATCCAAACAAGGGTTTTCAGCTGTTTTCTCCTCCAATC
>NZ_JBQCTZ010000677.1:0-404 GCF_051963715.1 Neisseria sp. P0001.S005
TTTTCAGACGGCCTGCCGTTTTTTGCAAAGGCTTCATGCTTGGGTTATGATGTTTATTTGTAATATGTAAACAGATGATTGCCTGTTTTTACATAACAGGCCGTCTGAACAACGGAGAACGATATGAATGCGGTTGTAATTGCGGTCATCATCATGCTTGTGCTGTCTTTATCGCGCGTGCATGTGGTGCTCAGCTTGGCTGTCGGCGCGTTTGTCGGCGGCTTGGTGGCCGGTATGCCTTTGGAGAATGTAACCAACACGGCCGGAGATGTGGTGCAGCAAGGGATTATTCCTGTTTTTAACGAAGGCCTGAAAGGCGGGGCGCAAATCGCGCTGTCTTATGCCATGCTCGGCGCGTTTGCCATGGCCATCACGCATTCCGGCCTGCCGCAACAGCTCGCCGG
>NZ_JBQCTZ010000678.1:0-404 GCF_051963715.1 Neisseria sp. P0001.S005
CTGCCCTATATGGACCGCTTGGACTACGTTTCCATGATGGTCAACGAGCAGGCGTATTGTTTGGCAGTAGAAAAACTTGCCGGTATTGATGTGCCTATCCGCGCCCAATACATCCGCGTGATGTTCGCCGAAGTAACGCGCATCCTCAACCACTTGATGGGTATCGGTTCGCACGCATTCGACATCGGCGCGATGACCGCCATCCTTTACGCCTTCCGCGACCGCGAAGAGCTGATGGACTTGTACGAAGCCGTGTCCGGCGCGCGTATGCACGCAGCCTACTTCCGTCCCGGCGGTGTTTACCGCGACCTGCCCGATTTCATGCCCAAATACGAGAGCAGCAAATTCCGCAACGCCAAAGTATTGAAGCAGCTCAACGAATCCCGCGAAGGCACCATGCTCGA
>NZ_JBQCTZ010000679.1:0-404 GCF_051963715.1 Neisseria sp. P0001.S005
CCCGCACCCATTGCAATACGGCGTTTGCGGCTGGCTTTGAGCAGGGCAGGGTTGGCGCGTTCTTTAGGGGTCATCGAGTTGATGATGGCTTCTACTTTGCCCATCGCTTTTTCAGCCGTGCCTTCGGGGATTTGTTTCGATATTTGACCCAGTTCGCCCGGCATTTTCGACATCAGGTTTTCCAAGCCGCCCATATTGCGCATCTGCTGGATTTGTTCTTTAAAGTCGTTGAGGTCGAAGCCCTTGCCTTTTTGCAGCTTTTTCGCCATTTTGGCGGCGGCTTCTTCATCAATGCCTTTTTGAACGTCTTCAATCAGGGTCAATACGTCGCCCATGCCGAGGATACGGCTGGCAAGACGGTCGGGGTGGAAAGGTTCGAGGCCGTTGATTTTCTCGCCGACACC
>NZ_JBQCTZ010000680.1:0-404 GCF_051963715.1 Neisseria sp. P0001.S005
ATTCACTTTGGCGGACAGAAATAAGGCCGTCTGAAAATATCTTCAATCCATTATTAAAGAATGTTTCGAACCATGAAAAAGAAAAAATCTACTTCAAACCCTACTTGGCAAGCCTTTAAGCAGCATAAGCGCGGTTGGTTGGCTTTGCGGATTTTGGCCGTTTTGTTTGTCGTCACTTTGCTTGCGCCTTTGTGGAGCAACGACAAACCTTTGTGGATACGCTATCAGGGCGAGTATTTCTTCCCCTTGGTAAACGAATATAACGAAACCGCATTTGGCGGCGATTTCGATACGCCTGCGGATTATTTGGATCCGCTTATCCGCCACAACATTACTTCAGACGGCAATTTTGCCCTTTACCTGCCCAATCCTTACGATGCCGATACCTTAAACGATTTTGATAC